>DDIP01000185.1 GCA_002338605.1 Proteobacteria bacterium UBA1847
GCTCTCGACGTAGGCGCCCGCCGCACTCTTGAAAAACACGGGTTCGCCGCCGACGCCGGTAAAGGCTCGAACCGGGGAGTTCACGCCACCGGCGATTACCGCCTGTGCATTGCTGAAAAGACTCATGAATGTTCCTCCGAAGGAGGGCGCATCCTACCGGACTGCGGGCGGCTCACTCAACTGGCGAATGGAATGACCGTTCCTTTCGAGTTGCAATGGAACACCCTCGGGGCCGACAAGATGCAGTGCGCCCACAATAACCAGGTAGTCGTCGTCATCGTCCAGCAACTCCTCAATGTGTTTGACCCAACGCGCGTTGCGATCGGTGACGATGGCCTTGTTGAGTTCCTCGTGTTGCTCAAGGTCTTCGAGCATTCCGTCGGCGAGCGCCTCGGTATCGCCGTATCGCCAGGCTTCAATCAGGTCATCCATGACGTTTTCGAGTTCAGCGCTCTCATGCAGCGTTGCGATCAGCATGTCTCGCTGCGCCTGCAATGACATGCCGTCGAGGAACTTCAGTTGCTCTTCAATCGTTTCGAGCCCATCGATGCGTTTGCCATCCTGTGTTGCTTTCGACAGCATATGCATCTCGACACCGAGCGCAGGATTGAAGCCCATGCGATTAAGCATCATGATTTCTACTGTCATTGCGGCATACCAGGGCTCGGTCTTGCTCAGCATATCGAGCGGAATGCTGATGAACTCCGCTGCTTTTGCGGCTTCGTCGTAGAGCGCTTCGCCCATCAGGTCACGCAGCGTTGTGCCGTCGTGCGACAAGCCGTAGCGAGCAAACGATGCCTGCGTCGCAACAGGGTCAACGTCGTCCATGTCGACTTCCATGATCAGCACTTCGGCAGCCGCGTAAGCGTTGTCGATGGCCGAGGGCAATGGATAGTCCTGCGGGCGCAATAAATGGATAGAACCCAGCAGAAACACCGAGTTCTTCTGGCCTGTCACTTCCCACAGGGTGAGTGGATGCCCACCGTCATCGGCAAACGCCGGTACGGTCAGAAGAAGCAACAACAGAGCACGTATTGACATGGTTACTATTCCACCCAGATCAGTTCTTCTTGGATACTGCCATCCGCCGACAGTTCAATACGGCGATAGGCTGGCGGTCGTTCATCGACGTCGAACTCGTCACTGCCGGGCTTGAACTGGCGGCACGTCGATGGCGTACCCAGCACCCGAATTCCGCGATGTTCACCGTCGTAGGGCTGGTGTACGTGGCCAAAAACAAGCAGGCGTACGCGCCCGACCTGTTGCAGGCGTTTTAACAATGTGTCGCCATTTTTGAGTTTCACGGTGTCCAGCCAGGCGCTTCCCATCGGTACCGGGGGGTGATGCAATGCGACGAGGATGTGCCGGGCCTGGCTTTGGCTGGCAATCTTTTCGAATCGTTCGATCTCATCACGACTGACCTCGCCGCCTGCGTCGCCGGCAACACAACTGTCGAGACCCACCAGCAGCCAGTCATCCACTTCTTCACGAGCGCAATAGGAAAACGGTGGGCGAGAACACACCGGTCGCATCAGGTCGCGCACGTCGTGATTGCCCGGTACGCAGTGCATACGAATATTCAGGGGCAGCAGCAGGTTCTTGAAGCGTTCGTAGGCCTCGGCTGAATCGTCCTGGATGAGATCGCCGGTGATTAACGCCCGATCGGCGCGCCAGTCACCGGCATGGTAATGGTCCAGCACACGTTGCAGCGATTCCTGGGTCACGACACCGCGCAATTCGCCATCAGCAGCTGCGAACAAATGTGGATCGGTCAGGTGCAGAACCCGAATCGAATCTCCATCTGCAGCGGTCGCTGGAATAAGCAGTTTTCCTAGTAGCGGTAGAGCTCCGGCTTGTACGGTCCGGCCTTGTCGACACCAATATACTTGGCTTGTTCGTCCGTCAATTCAGTGACCTTGGCACCAATGCGATCCAGGTGCAACCGCGCAACTTTTTCGTCCAGGTGTTTGGGCAGTACGTAGACGGCGTTGTCGTAACGGTCGCTGTTTTGCCAGAGCTCGATTTGAGCCAGAACCTGGTTGGTGAACGAGTTCGACATCACAAAGCTCGGGTGACCGGTGCCGCAACCGAGGTTCACAAGACGCCCTTCCGCCAGCAGGATAATGCGTTTGCCATCCGGGAAAATAATGTGATCAACCTGCGGTTTGATATTTTCCCACTCGTACTGCTTCAGGTAAGCAACATCGATTTCATTGTCGAAATGTCCAATGTTGCAGATGATGGCCTGGTTTTTCATGCGCTCCATCTGTGGGCCGCTGACGATATGGTAATTGCCGGTCGCGGTGACGACGATGTCGACCGTGTCGATGACGTCGTCGAGGCGCACCACGCGGTAGCCTTCCATTGCAGCCTGCAACGCGCAAATCGGATCGATTTCGGTGACCATGACGGTCGCACCCAGCGCACGCAGGGATTGCGCGCTGCCTTTGCCAACATCGCCGAAGCCACAGACTACGGCTACCTTGCCGGCGACCATTACGTCAGTCGCGCGCTTGATGGAATCAACGAGCGATTCCCGGCAACCGTAAAGATTGTCGAACTTTGACTTCGTGACCGAATCGTTGACGTTGAAAGCGGGGCACGCGAGCGAACCGTCTTTCATCATGTCGTACAAGCGCTTGACGCCGGTCGTCGTTTCCTCGGACAGGCCCTTGATGTTTTTCATAAGCGCGGGGTACTTCTCGTGCATGACCTGGGTCAGGTCGCCGCCGTCATCGAGAATCATGTTCGGTGTCCAGCCGTCAGGGCCGTTAATGGTCTGTTCGACACACCACCAGTATTCTTCTTCCGTCTCGCCTTTCCAGGCAAAAACCGGAACACCGCTCGCGGCGATGGCCGCAGCTGCATGATCCTGGGTCGAGAAAATATTGCAGGA
>DDIP01000276.1:0-420 GCA_002338605.1 Proteobacteria bacterium UBA1847
CCGTGATTGCGATAATGAAACAGGCTGATATTCCAGTCGGTGCCGATTGCGTCAAGGAAATCAAGCAGCGCGCCGGGGCGCTCAGGGAACTCGAAGCGAAACAGGCGTTCATTTGCCACTTCGGTCAATCGTCCGCCGACCATATGGCGCACATGCAACTTCGCCATCTCGTTGTTGCTAAGGTCGACCACTGGAAATTCAGCCGCTACAAACTTGGCAATTAAAGCCTCGCTTTCCTTGCGTCCGCCGGTAAGGTGCACACCGACAAATATATGAGCGTTCGCGGTGTCGCTGTATCGATAGTTGAATTCGGTAATGCTGCGGCGACCCAGAACTTCGCAGAAATGACGAAAACTTCCCGGCCGTTCCGGAATTTCGGCGGCAAGCAGCATCTCGGTACGGTCACCGACAGCCGCTCGT
>DDIP01000276.1:534-685 GCA_002338605.1 Proteobacteria bacterium UBA1847
CTCGTTCGGCAATATGCCGCAGCCGGTCAAAATTGACGTTGGCGCCGCAGTTGATCGTGATAAAGGTCTGGCCGCTGAGCTTGTGTTCCTGTGCATACTTCTTGGCTCCGGCGACGGCAAGTCCGCCGGCCGGCTCGACGATCGAGCGGAC
>DDIP01000276.1:783-5074 GCA_002338605.1 Proteobacteria bacterium UBA1847
GCCGGCTCGACGATCGAGCGGGTGTCGTCGAAAATGTCGCGAATTGCTGCGCAACACTCATCCGTATCAACCGTAATTACTTCATCGACATACTGTTTGCACAGTCGGAAGGTCTCGTCGCCGACGCGACGCACAGCGACGCCATCGGCAAAAATGCCGACGTGATCAAGCGTAACGGGCTCGCCTTTTTCCAACGAATCCCGCATCGCTGTCGAGTCGTCCGGCTCGACGCCGACGATTCGAATGTCCGGGCGCAGCGCCTTGATGCATGTTGCGATTCCCGATATCAGGCCACCGCCGCCGATGGGTACGAAAATCACATCGATCGGATCCTGGGCCTGCTGCAGGATTTCCAGGCCGATCGTTCCCTGGCCGGCGATGACCAGTGGATCGTCAAAAGCGTGCACGAAAGTCAGCGATTGCTCCCGTTCCAGCATGCGTGCATGCGCGTAGGCATCGTCGTAGGCATCTCCGTGCAACACAACTTCGCCGCCGAGTTTTCGCACTGCCTCGATCTTGATCGTTGGCGTTGTGACCGGCATGACGATGACAGCCCGCGCGCCGCGCTTTCGTGCCGCCAGCGCAACACCCTGCGCGTGATTGCCGGCTGAACTGCAAATGACACCGCGATCGAGTTCATCCTTTGCAAGGTGCGAGATCTTGTTATAGGCACCGCGGAGCTTGAACGAAAATACTGCCTGGAGGTCCTCGCGCTTGAAAAACACCGAGTTACCGAGCTTCGCGGACAGGTTGTGCGCTTTTTCAAGCGGCGACTCGATGGCGACATCGTAGACGTTGGCGCTACGGATCAGTTCAAGGTATTCGCTGGCATTCATCTCGCGGTTATCGCACACCGTGTCGCTGTCCGCAAAGGTAGCATTGGTAATCATTGATCGAGGCTTCCATAATGGAGCTTCCGATTCGAAAGGTGATTCTTTTGAGCAAGCTCCTGCTGACAAACGCCCGCCTCGTCAACGAGGGACAAACACGTGACGCCGACGTCCTTGTGGATGGCGAGAGAATTGCTGCCGTGGGCAATTCAATTGCGGCACCAGACGGTGCCGAGGTGATCGATCTTGCCGGCAAATACCTGTTGCCGGGCATGATTGACGATCAGGTACATTTTCGTGAACCTGGCATGACACACAAGGGTGACCTTGCCAGCGAATCGGCCGCTGCAGCCGCTGGCGGTATTACCAGCTTCATGGATATGCCGAATGTCAATCCGCAGACGACAACGCGTTCGGCACTCAAAGACAAGTACGATTTGGCCAGGAACCGATGCACAGCCAACTATGGTTTCCATTTCGGAGCAACCAACGGCAACATCGAGGAGATCAAGGCGCTGAAAGTGGGTGAGGCAGCGGGAATAAAGGCATTCATGGGCGCATCGACCGGGGACATGCTGGTGGACAATCCCCAGACTCTGGAACGACTCTTTAAACATGCGCCACTCATTGTGCTGACCCACTGTGAAGACTCGCCAATGATCTGGGCGAATGAGGCCAAAGCCCGCAAGCGCTTTGGTGAGGACGTGCCTTTTTCGGAGCATCCAAACATTCGTTCCGCAGAAGCCTGTCTTGCTTCCTCAACACTGGCTGTCGGACTTGCGCGCCGACATGACGCCTTGTTGCACGTGCTGCATCTGACGACAGAAGTCGAGATGGACCTGTTCTCGGAGAAACATCGATCGGAGAAACGCATTACGGCAGAAGTGTGCGTACACCACCTGTGGTTTGACGAATCCCGTTACGACGCACTGGGCGCAAAAATCAAGTGCAATCCCGCCATTAAAAGGGCAGAAGATCGTGCCGCGTTGATTGCCGCCTTGAACAGCGGCCGAATTGATGTTGTTGCGACCGACCATGCACCCCACCTGGCAGAGGAGAAAGCGGAAAAATACTTCCGGTCACCGGCCGGGCTGCCGCTCGTCCAACACGCGCTGCTGACCTTGTTTGACCTCGCAGCAGATAACAAAATAGATGTCGAGTTAATCGTGGAGCGTGCGTGCCATGCACCGGCCGACATATTCGGTGTGAAAGAGCGCGGCTACATTCGCGAAGGCTGGTATGCTGACCTGGTTGTCGTCGATTCCAAAAAAAAACACCGGGTGAGCTCGGAAAACCTGCTGAGCCGATGCCAGTGGTCTCCTTTTGAGGGCCACGAGTTCAGGTCCACGATCGACACGACGATCGTCAATGGCCACGTCGTGTATCGCGACGGAAAGCTCACCGGCAAAGTCGTCGGCCAAAAGCTTGAATGTCATCGTGAACGCTAGCCGGGCGGAAGTTGTTTACTTTCCCTGTGATCCCGCTATGCTAGCGCCAAATCACGAGCTTTAACTCTGGCGTGACCGACTTCATGAAGCCCACAGATACGTCCAACCCCGACTACTTCCATAAGGTTGTCGATTGCCAGTGGGGCTGCCCCGCTCATACCGACGTGCCAGCCTACATTCGCATGATCGCCCAGGGCCAGTTCTCCGATGCCTACATGGAGAACCGCAAATCCAACGTCTTTCCCGGTATTCTCGGTCGCGTTTGTGACCGTCCATGCGAGCCGGTATGTCGTCGCGGCCGCGTCGAGGACAAACCCGTTGCGATTTGCCGCCTGAAACGTGTCGCCGCCGATCATCGAGATGACATAACGAGTCGATTGCCGAAAGCGCCCGATAAGAGCAATGGCAAGAAAGTCGCACTGATTGGCGCCGGTTGCGCGTCGCTGACGGTCGCCAATGATCTGGCGCCGCTCGGCTATGAAGTCACGATCTTTGAGGCCCTGGATACAACCGGCGGCCTGATGCGAACGAATATCCCGCAGTTTCGCCTGCCACCGAAAGTACTGGACGAAGAAATCGGCTATATCCTCGATATGAACGTCGATTTGAAGCTGAATCATCCAATCGAAAGCATGAAGGCTTTGCTCGATGAGGAATACGATGCGGTTTTTGTCGGAACTGGCGCCCCGCGTGGCAAGAACCTGGAGATTCCGGGCCGGTACGACTCCGATCGCATTCACATCGGTATTGACTGGCTGGAATCGGTCGCGTTCGAGCACGTAAAAAGCATCGGCAGGAAAGTGCTGATTATCGGTGTGGGCAATACCGCGATGGATTGCTGCCGCACGTCGCTGCGCCTTGGTGCCGACGATGTAAAAGTCATGGCGCGCAAGCCGCGCGGATTCTTCAAGGCTTCGGCATGGGAACTCGAAGACGCCGAAGAGGAAAACGTCGAAATTCTCGTCAATCACTCGCCAAAAGAGTTTGTTATCGAGGACGGCAAACTGACAGGCATGAAGTTTGAATTGATGGAATACGTCATCGACGAAAAGGGAGGCATTGATCGCGGCACCGTTGTCGGCGAAAAGGTCATCCCCTGCGACGATGTGGTCCTCGCAATTGGCCAGGACAATGCCTTTCCGTGGATCGAGCGGGATATCGGCATCGAGTTTGATCGTTGGGATTGCCCGGTCGTCAATGAAAAAACGATGATGTGTGGCCGTGACGGTGTGTTTTTCGGCGGTGATTCGGCATTCGGCCCGAAGAATATTATCTGGGCGGTCGAACATGGCCATCAGGCGGCAATTTCAATTCACCGTTATTGCCACGGCGAGGATATTGAAGATCGCCTGCCCTACGGAATGAATCTCGCCAGCCAGAAAATGGGCATGCACGAGTGGAGTTTTTCCAATCGTTATGACGCCGCGCCCCGACGATTGATGCCGCACGTTGATTTGAAAGAACGTTTCAAGAAGATCGACATTGAGGTTGAGCTGGGATTCACGGCTGAGCAGGCTATGCAGGAGGTGGAACGCTGCCTGAATTGCGATATTCAGACGGTGTTTACGGCGGATCTCTGCATCGAGTGTGATGCCTGTATGGACATCTGTCCGGTCAATTGCCTGACAATCACGCACAATGGCGAAGAGGATGATCTTCGAACCCGCCTGCGTGCTCCGGCAGAGAATCTCGAACAGGCTCTGTATGTATCCGCAGAATTGCCACAGACCGGACGCGTCATGGTGAAAGACGAGGATCTGTGCGTGCATTGCAGCCTGTGTGCTGAGCGCTGCCCGACCGGTGCCTGGGATATGCAGAAGTCGACGCTGCTGGTGCCTTATGCGAAAGATGAAATTTCCGACGAAACCGCTCAGCCATTGGCTGGAGCCAGCGCCTAAAGGGTTCAAGTGGCTAGCGTAAATGACGTAGTAATCAAGATCGGTACCGTCAACGGCACCGGCTCTGCAAGTGCCAACGGCTTGTTACGAAAGGCAATTTTTCGCATGGGCATAC
>DDIP01000403.1 GCA_002338605.1 Proteobacteria bacterium UBA1847
TGGGCATCATCAGGCTACGGCGCAAATTGTCGAAGATCTTCCAGCGGCCAATCAGGCCGGGTCGAAAATCTCGGCCGCTGGTCTTCTTGCGAAACAGCCAGGGCAGCAATTGCCAGTCGCCTCGAATCCAGCGGTACGAACGCTTCAGATAGGCAAGGTAGTTTGGCGGGTAATCTTCCAGCACGACGATGTCCGACGCCAGTGCAACACGACCGAACAGGCCCTCCAGCAAATCATGGCTGAGTATAGAGTTCGGACTGATGCGTCGATCGACGCTGTGGGTGAATGCATCAACATCGTAGATACCTTTACCCGTGAACACCGCATTACTGAACAAGTCGTGGTAGACATCGGAAACCGCATGCGTGTACAGGTCGAGTAGCGTGTCACCGGCGAAGATGCGTGAAAACAGCGTGTCGGTCCCGCTGACCGGATTGGCCTCCAGTCGCGGCTGAATGATCGTATACCCCTTGATACGCGTTTCTCCGCTGTGGTCGAAACGAGGTCTGTTGAGCGGGTGGGCATGGGCGCCGATCAGCCGGACGGCGGTGCCAGGCGGCATGGCGCTGTCCGCATCCAGCGTAATCACGTAGCGAACGTCGGCCAACGCGAAGGGTGTCCCGTGTTGCAACACGTAACTCGTATCGCTCGCGCCCCGCAGCAGTGCGTTGAATTCCTCCAGCTTGCCGCGCTTGCGCTCCCAGCCCATCCATTGCCCGGCGTTTTCGTTCCATAATCGCCGCCGATGAAACAGGTAAAACGGTCGATTCTCGCCTTCACCGTATCGGTCATTGAGTCCGTCAATACCTCTGACGGCCTGGTTTAGCAGGGCGGCGTCGTCCTCCGTATCCGCTGCGGCCGCGTCGCAATAGTCGCTTAGAAGCGCAAAGCGTAACGATGGATTGGAATTGGCCAAATAATTCTGTTCAAGCGCCGCCAGGTTGCTGGCAATATCCTTTTGGCCGGAGAGCAGCATGGGCACCACCACCAGCGTGCGCTCCTCCGCCGGAACGCCTTTTGAGAAATCGAGTTTGGGCAGGTGGCGCGGGCTGGTCAGACGATTGACCAGCAGATTGACGGCAACGACAGTAACGTGCAGTAGCGGCACCGAGGCCAGCAGCGCTGCACCGAGACTTGCGATCGGGTGCGTGTTGTGTGCGAGTAACGCGACGAACAGGCTCAGGCTGCCGGCCGCGGCCAGGCCAAGAATGGCCGTCAGGTAAAGTACTGCATTAAATCGTCGGGCCGCGCGTCGCAGTTTTTCATTCCAACCGGGCCGGTAGGCAATCAGCGCCTCCAGTTTCGGGCGGCCATCATCGATAAGGTAGTAGCCTACGTGACGTTCAACCCCGGTAGTGCTATCACCCTGCGCGGCCAGGTGCACGGCCGTTCTGGCCACGGTCTCCTGATCCACATGACTGCGCTCGGCCAGGGTCTCGATAGCGCCTCGATATCGGTCGCGCGTATCGTGATCCATACGACGGTAGATGTCATCGGGATCGTTTCGCAGCTGCCGCTCGACCACACTGCTTCGTTCTACAAACTCGCGCCAGTCGGTAGTCGCAACTGTGCGCAAGCTGATGATGCAGCCGGCAACGAGTGTTGTCTTGTGCTCTACATCATCCTCGGCTCCATCCTCAAGGCAATCCGCCTTTGACATGCGGAGCATTTTGCAAAGTCGAAACAACAACAAGATACGGAGCGCAATCGGGACGGCCCAAAGTTCGCCGAGCGTTAATGATGTGACGGTTTGATCGTGATCACGGCTTGCCTGTTTCCGAATCGAGACTTCTATTGCCTCAATATCGATCGGTAGACCTGACTCGACGACGGCCCGGTCCACCAGGGAAAAAATACGCGGCTGGCGGTGGATGTCTTGTGTTGGGCGTTTTGCAAGCTGGCGATAGTACGTTGCCGACAGGTCTGTCTCGATCTGCTGCAATGCTTCGCGGACGATATGACTGTTGTCCAGCAGCCAGCGCGCATAAGGCAGCTGAGCCACCAAATCGACGCGCTGGCGGACGATGTCGGCCAGTTGCGCTTCAAAGTGATTCTCGAGTGCGCGGCGAAACTGTTTGCCGCTGCGAAAGCGCAACAAGCCGGCTACGATTTCAGAAACATGCTCTCCATCCGCGGCCTGTTGTGTGTCAATGGCCCGTACACCCATGGCCATCTACAACGCGGAAATGCTCCCGATGAGGCACTTTCAACCCACGACTAGCCCACATCGCGATGTGGCTCATCCAGAAGGGCCGACCGAAAATTACTCACCACGCTGGCATCTGTTTGCGGCTGCACGATCAGCAAAGCCCGGTGCGTGTTCTGCAACAGCGAATGCACCAGTGGCCCGTATCGCCACGCATTGTCTGGGTTCGGCGCTTTGGCATGGATGATGACGAGATCGGCATCACTCCTGTCTGCTGCTGCGTTGATGGTAAACGGCACATCGTCCGATATCAGCAGTTGCGTATTGACAGGCACCGTATCCGGAACCGTTGACGAAAGCTCTTTCAGGCGATGATCCGCGTGTTGTCGGATCAGGCGCCGCCAATCTTCAATGAGAAAACTTGAATGGCTATTGACCGGGCAACCGGCGGGCAGCTGCGGCTCGTCCGGTACACGCAAGAGCAGCAGTGACGCTTCATGGCTCTGCGCAATCATGCCCGCCAGCGCCAGGACGTACTCGGAATCCAGGCTGTCGTCGACGGGCACCAGGATGCGGCGATAGCGGTTGTGGAGCGGCGCTCGCTGTGGATCGATCAGCAGCACCGAGCAATCTGTATTCGCTATCACTTTTTGCGCAGTGCCGCCCACGGCAAATCCGACGGCGTTACCGGCGCCATGTCGCGTCATGACGATGAGATCCGGTTTATGCGCCGCACAATCGTGCGTAATGGCATCCGCCGGGACTCCCTCAGCCACCCGCATTCGGAACGGCACCGCTAATGATCGGTAATGATCACAGAGTTTGTCGAGATAGATTTCTGCCTGTCGCCGCTCAAGCGCAAAATCGACGGCGTCGGTGCGCCTGCCGTCATTGGCATTCGCATCACCAATCACGCGCAATAGCGTCAGCTCTGCGGGGAACGCCTTCGCCATTGCAATCGCGTGGTGCAGCGCCTGTTCAGCCAGAA
>DDIP01000083.1:0-742 GCA_002338605.1 Proteobacteria bacterium UBA1847
ATCCCGCGCTACGTCGACACCTTCGAGGAAGAAGAAGAGATCGACCTTATGGCTGTGCGCGCCGAGCGCGAAAAGCTGAAGGCGGAGCTGGCCGGGCTCGAGAAGGAGATGGAAGTGTATCTGCAGGAGCTGGGTTATGGATGAGCCAAAGCCTCTCTCAGAGCTGCTTGATATAAAGCATGGTTTTGCCTTCGACGGAAAGTATTTTCAGTCGGAGCCAACTGAATATCTCTTGTTAACACCAGGGAATTTTCACAGAGATCAGCATCTTTATTTCGGAAGTAACACAAAGTATTACAGCGGTCCTATTCCTCGGGACTTCGTCTTGGAGAATGGCGACTTACTAGTTGTCATGACCGACTTGACGAAAGAGATGGTGATACTTGGTAACGCCGTAATTTTGGAGGCAGCTTGTAAGGTACTCCACAATCAGCGAATCGGGAAAGTCACTCTTAAGGATGATTCAAGTTATGACAAGCGGTATGTCTGCTATCTGCTGGGTTCCCCATTAGTTCGCAAGCATGTCAAGGTTACGGCCTCAGGTACCACCGTTCGTCATACATCTCCAAAGAAGATCCTTTCAGCTAAGGTGACCGTTCCCGTTTTGCCCGTTCAAACTCGGATAGCCGACATTTTGGATACATGGGAGCAGAGTATTTCTGTTCTTCGGTGTTTGATAGACAGCAGCCAAGGCCAGAAAAGGGTTCTGATGCAGCAACTCCTGACGGGCCGGCGGCGGCTA
>DDIP01000083.1:837-2884 GCA_002338605.1 Proteobacteria bacterium UBA1847
CCTGACGGGCCGGCGGCGGCTGCCAGGATTCGATGCGCCTTGGCAGGAGAAGCGAGTTGGTGAACTGCTGCAAGAAGTGGCGCGGGAAGTCGATTGGGACGATGAAGCTACTTACAACCTGCTGAGCGTGCGACGCCGTTCAGGGGGGCTGTTTCTGCGTGAATCGCTGATGGGCTCAGAGATTCTAACGAAGAAGATGAAAGTCGCTAGGGAAGGAGACTTTCTGATCTCGAAAATGCAGGTTTTGCACGGTGCGACGGCATTAGTCACGGATCCGTTCGATGGCATGCATATCTCAGGTTCTTACATCTCCTTGCGTTCACGATCCGAAGACGAACTGGATATTCGGTTTTTCAATTGGTTGTCGCGAACGAAGCGGTTCTATCACCAGACTTATCTCTGCAGCTACGGTGTGCATATCGAGAAAATGACGTTCAGCCTGAAGTTGTTCCTCAAAGAAAAAGTTCTCTTGCCGTCGGATGCTAAGGAACAAGCGGCGATAGTCAACGTACTTCAGTGTGCTGAAAACCAAATTGCACAATACGGAGCGCAATTGAACAGACTTAAGCAAGAGAAGAAAGCCCTGAAGCAGCAACTCCTGACAGGCAAGCTCCGCGTTAAGGTCGGCAAGGAAGCAGCTTGACGTCGAATCAGCAGAACCCCAAGACCGACGAACTCTGTGCCTCGCACATCCCGGCGCTACAGGTACTGATGGCGATGGGGTATGCGTATCTGCCGCCCGAAGAAGCTCTGCGCCGACGGGGAAGCACGTCGGATGTACTGCTGCGCGATGTGCTCGTCGAAGAGCTGAAGAAACGTCGCTTTGGCTGGAAGGGCAAGGAATACCCGCTGTCGACTAATGCGATCGATCAGATCGTGCGCGAGCTGGCATCGCCGCGACTGGGCGAAGGGTTGTTGACGGCCAACCAGCGTATCTACGACATGCTGACGCTGGGCTATACCGTCACCGAGTTTGTGGACGGCCAGAAAGCCAGCGTGACCATCCCTATTATTGACTGGGGCAGTGACGGCAAGTCTGGCATCCCGACTGATAACAACCAGTTCCACGTAACCGACGAGTTCGCGGTCAAACGCGACGACCCGATGGGTGAAGACACCCGTCGCCCGGACATCGTCTGTTTTGTCAACGGTATTCCGCTTGCGGTAATCGAATGCAAGCGGCCCGACTTGCCAAGTGCCAGCAATGATCCGATCAAGGAAGGTGTCTCGCAGAATATTCGAAACCAGAAAATTGGCGAGATACCGCTTCTGTTTGTCTATTCGCAATTGCTGTTCTCTGTGAACGGCATCGACGGACGCTACGGCACGACCAAGACCGATGCAAAGTTCTGGTCGCTGTGGCGGGAGGCCGAACACTATCAGGACGAGGCCAGTGCCGAGATCGAGCGCATTCGCAATACACCGCTGACACCGGAACAACATCAAGCTCTTTTTGCGCAGCACCCGCCCTATATCGCTGCTTATTTCGACCAGCAGCTGCAGCAAGGTGCGCTGACCGCCTTGCCGCAGGACAAGTTGCTCTACAGCCTGTTGCGCCCAGCGCGGTTACTCGAGTTCGTGCGCTGTTTCATCCTGTTCGACCAGAAGGTCGGCAAGATCGCAGCCCGACACCAGCAGTTCTTCGCCATACGTGAATTAATCAACCGGGTGAGCGGTAAGGATACCCGCGGTGCCCGCGAGGGCGGTGTGATCTGGCACACCACCGGCTCGGGCAAGTCCTTCACCATGGTGTTCATGGCCAAGGCGCTGATCCTGGATGATGTGCTCAAAGCTTGCCGCTTCTTCGTGGTTACTGACCGCACCGATCTGGAAGATCAGCTCAGCGATGTGTTCATCACGGCCGGTGCCTTGCAGAGCAAACGCGAAATCGTGGAAGCGCGGGCCAAGACCGGGCGGGATCTGGCCAAACGCATCGCGACGGGCACCGAGCGCATCCTGTTCTCGATCATCAACAAGTTCAACACCGCCACCAAGCTACCCGAGTGCCGCAATGATAGCTCTGACATCATCGTGTTGGTGGACGAGG
>DDIP01000083.1:3013-8454 GCA_002338605.1 Proteobacteria bacterium UBA1847
TGGCGGTGAGACCCATGAACGTATGCGTCAGGCGCTGCCGAACGCCGCCTATGTGGCCTTCACCGGCACGCCGTTGCTGAAAGACGACAAGACCACGAACAAGTTCGGCCCGATCATCCACGCCTACACCATGCAGCAGGCGGTGGAGGACAAGACCGTCACGCCCCTGCTATACGAGGAGCGGGTGCCCGAACTCGGTACAAATGCCAAGGCGATTGATAGCTGGTTCGAACGCATAACCGAAGGCCTGACCGACGAGCAGAAAGCCGACCTTAAAAAGAAGTTTTCGGCCAAGGGGCAGGTCTACCAGTCCGAGAGCCGTATCGAGCTGATCGCGCATGACATCAGCGATCACTTCAGCAAGAACATCCCGGACGGCATGAAAGGGCAGCTGGCCACCGACAGCAAAATATCGGCGATTAAATACAAAAAATACCTGGACGAGATCGGCCTGGTGACTAGTGCGGTGGTGATCTCGGCTCCGGACACCCGCGAGGGCCATGAGAGCGTGGACGAAACCACCTTGCCTGAGGTGCAGCAGTGGTGGAAAGACAATGTGGCCATCACCGGCATGGACGAGACGCAGTGGCGCAAGGAGATGGTGCGCCGCTTCGACGAAGAGGACGACCCGCAACTGCTGATTGTCGTCGACAAACTGCTGACCGGCTTCGATGAGCCCAAGAATACGGTGCTCTACATCGACAAGCCGCTGAAGCAGCACAACCTGATTCAGGCGATTGCCCGCGTGAACCGCCTGCACGAGGCCAAGAAATTTGGTTTGCTGATCGATTACCGCGGAATACTTAAGGAGCTCGATACGGCCATCGAGGCCTTTCAAGATTTGTACGAGCGCACTCAGGGCGGTTACGACCTTGACGACCTGGCGGGCCTGTATCAGCAGACCAGCACTGAATACAAGAAACTACCGCGACTGCATGACACGTTGTGGGCGCTGTTTAAATCCGTCAAGAATAAGGCCGATCTGGAACAGTTCCGCCAGGTGCTGATACCGAAGTACGAAACGGATGAGAACGGCGACAGCGTTGATACGACACAGAAGGTGCGTGAAGACTTTTTCCAGGCGCTGCGGGATTTTAGTCAGTGCCTGGAAGTGGCGTTGGGCTCGGCGAGCTTCTACGACGACAAGAGCTTTACTGAAGCAACGCGCGACGAATATAAGCGCGACCTGAGATTCTTCGAGAGCCTCCGCCGCATCGCACGGCAGGATGCCGGCGAATCAATAGACTACTCGGGCTATGAGGCTCGAATTAAAAAGCTCATCGATAAGCACGTCGTTGGCGAAAGCGTTCGCGAGCCAGAGGGCGTCTACCTCGTCAGCGAGTTGGGCAAAAACGCAAATCCCGAGGAGTGGTCCGAAGAAAAGACTCGCAATGAAACCGACCTCATTCGCAGCCGCGTGAAGCGCACAATCGACCAGGCTCTTCAAGATGATCCGTACGCGCAAAAGGTGTTCTCGGAATTGCTTAAAGAGGCAATTCGCGAGGCTGCGGCAAAATTCGACCACCCCTATGAGCAGTATGTCTTGTTCAAGCAGTTTGAGGAGGAGCTTAAGGAACGAAAAATTCCGGATATGCCACCGGCGCTCGAGAGCAACCCACATGCGCGGGCTTTCTATGGCGTATTTCGAATGATACTTGGAAATGACGGCATAGCTTCGGCTAGGGGCGACGAAGCAAGTTACGTTGACGAAGCAGTTTGGATCGACACCGTGGTTGAAAAAGCTGTGGCAGAGCATTCATTGAATCCGCAGTCCATTGAATCGGCTATTCGGAAGGAGCTTCTGCCCAAGCTGTTCAGGCGTATGGGGATGGACAAAGCAAAAGAGGTTATCGAGCAGGTACTTCAGATAACTCGAGTCGGCCTGGCGAGGCAGACCGACTGATGGGACCACAAACCTTGCGCTACGGCGACGCTACCGTAACTTACGATGTATCAAAGCGATCAGGAATCGATGGCAAAGTCTCTATCCACGTACATCCAGATGGCAAAGTGGTGGTCGATGCTCCAGAAGATGCGGGCCCGGAGGAAGTAAGGGCTGCTGTTCGTAAGCGCGCCCGGTGGTTAGTCGGGCATGTCGAAAAGGTTCGCGACAGGCAAAGGGACCTGCAGCCGCGTACGTATGTGAGCGGAGAGAGTCACTTCTACCTTGGTCGCCGATACCTGTTGAAAATCCTTTCGATGACTGCGGCAGATCGTCAAGCGGGGACGAAGCCGGGTGTGAAGCTAATCCGAGGACAACTGCAGGTGATTACGATTTCGCGAGATTCGAATGTCCTGAAGAAACTACTGCGCCATTGGTATCGCGAGCACGCAAGGAAGTTATTTGAGCGGCGTCTACAGGAGCTGGCTTCGTCGACACCATGGATTCGGGGTCAATTGCCGCCTGTTAAGTTATTGACCATGAAGAAACACTGGGGCAGTTGCTCGCCTTCGGGAAGCATCGTTCTGAATCCACATCTCGTCAAGGCGCCGCGCAACTGTATCGATTACGTGATTTTGCATGAGCTCTGCCATCTCAAAGAGCACAACCACAGCCAGCAGTTTTGGAGACTTATGGATCGGGTGATGCCGGGTTGGCGAAATGTGAAGCGGGAGCTCGATGACAGAGCGGAAATACTGCTAAATGACTAGGTCGCTTTTGAGATTGTGGAAACGAATGTCCGTCTTCGGACGAGTGGTTATTCCTGCGGCGGTTCTTGCTGCTCTGGTGACCATGTACCTCGGCCGTGGAAGCAGCGAGACCGCTCTTGGCGCGTGGTTTCAGTACTTTAGCCCTTGGCCGTACGGTTTTCTGGACTGGCTGACGAATACGGTGATCCTAGTTGTTCTGGCACTTATTTCCGTTTGGGCCTTCCAGAAGGCCCGGTCGGCGCTCAAAACTGAGTCAGTAGACGATGAGCGGGTAAGTACCAAATATAGACTATTCGACGATGTTCCAGTGTCCCTTAAGGGAACTGACGAACTTGACAGAAACGCGTTCGTTGAAACTTTGTCTAGAACAGTAGTATTGCCGCCGAGGGCGAATAGCTTAGTACTTGCTCTTGAGGCGCCGTGGGGAGCTGGGAAATCATCAGTGCTTGCTCTACTACGGCGGGAAATAGCAGGTCACCCGGACGAACCGCTCGTCGTGAATTTCAACCCGTGGCTTGCCACCGGTCACGATCGGATATTCAGAGCATTCTTTTCCCAATTTTCTGCAGCTTTGCTGGACGAAGGCGAAAAAGAGTTGGCTGATGGCTTGGTCAGCTTTGGAGAAACGCTTGAGGAGTTATTGCCAAGTGGAGCGAGGGTCCTCCCAAGGATCGGATTCAACAGATTTCGGCGCCTACTCGGCCGTATACCGATCGTCGATTTGGAGGGGGAAAAGCAAAGCCTATGTGATGCGGTAGCTGACACGGGTCGTCCCCTAGTAGTGATAATCGACGACCTCGACAGACTAGCACCCGATGACATCAAGGTTGTCTTCCAGCTCGTCAAAGCCGTGGCTGACTTTCCCAGAGTTGCTTATGTACTCGCATTTGATCCTGAGCCAATTGACCGGGCTTTGTCGTTCGGGACTGATGACGACAAAGGACGACAATTTCGTGACAAGATCGTCCAGGCAAATATCTCTCTACCGCGGATTTCTTACAGGACAAGAAAGCAATTCTTTACGTCTAAACTGAGCGACCGTTTAAGGGCTTGGCAAATATCGCTAAGTCAGCGAGAAGAACGCCTGCTAGAGCGCGCGGTCCCGATTGTTCTTGCCGCATTAAGGACGCCGCGAGACATGAAGCGAGTTATCAACAAGACGTTGATAACGTCAGAAGGACTTCGCGACGAAGTCAATTTCGCCGACATTCTTGTATTTGAGACCTTGCATGCAAAGTATCCGAAGATCGCAGATTTGATTCGATCAAATCCACGGGTAGTGGATCCATCGGGCTACGGCGATGAAGAGCTTTCTGGTTCAGAAATCTCCGCGATGGTTAGGGAACGGATGGATGAAGAGAAGGGAAAGTCGGAGAAGTTGAAGGAATTTGTCGGCTTGTACCCCGAAGATCAGCAAGCTCCCTCAGGCTTGCTTCAGTTCGCTTTTCCGCCGATATTTGAGGAGATGCCCGATGCGGAAGATCACGACCTCTCTGGTGACCGCAGAATAGCTGTCCATCAAAACTTGCTTAAGCTTCTTTACCTGGGCGTCCATGGAGATCTCCTATCCGCTCAAGAAGCTGCCATGTTCTTCAGCGAGAAGGAAAGCAGATCGGCAATTTTGGGCGATACTCTCGAAGCTCGGTCACTACCTGCCTGGCTTGCCCATTTGCGACAATTCGTTCCGTCGGCGTCGATCTCTGAACCCGCAAATTTGATCAGAGATATTGTTCTAGCCGTCAATTCCCTTTACCAGAAAGCGCGTATCGATGCCTCAAGTGACGCAAGGTGGTTGCTCTTGGATATCCTTGAGAAAGTATCCGCTCCAGACCGGGAGCGAGCTCTCGAGGAGCTCTTGGGGAATCGGGATACGGCGTCTGTAGGAGAAGAGGTGTTAACGTCGCTTCTGCGTGACGCCGGGCTGTGGGATAACGGTGAATACTTCGGTATTGAAGCCCTGCGTCCGAACGCTCCCGGCAAGTTTGAATCGCCGACTCCAGAGATCTTGGTGGAATTGATGGAGCTTTGGCTTTCCACGGTTCGAGGCCTCGGAATTCGACATGTCATACTGTTTGAGCCAAACGCAGTCGGCGTCCTTTTTCGGTGGGGGCAGCTTTCGGAACCGGCATTCGCGGAAGTCAAGTCTGAGCTAGACAACGCGCTGGACGACTCGATGCTGATCGGCCCGTTCTTGGAGCTCTTTCCTCCTGGAATTAGTCTGGACGGCACCGAAAAGCTTATTCACGAGACCGCATGGAGAAAACTACGAGAGGCCTTCGATTCTGTTGATGTTTCCGATGCAATCAAGAATAAGTTCATCGAATACTATGACGGCAATGAGCCGACACGACTATGGCCACCTGAATAGGAGGGCCCGACATCGGATTGATTCATCGATGTGGAAATGACGTTTCCTCGGAAACGCTGTCTGATACGCTAGGATCTGCCGAAGCTGTGTGCTGATTTTGCCAAGCAATAGTGCGGATCATGTTGCGCCATCATGCCTAGAGCGAGGGAAATTTGAACATCACATTGAAATGGAGTCAGCCAATCCAGTTGTCGAATGGTGCGGCAGACAACCTCATATACACTTTCGACATCGATTCGCTTCCGCGAACTGCGGGCATATATGTCTTTGGACGGAGACGCGGAAAGTCGATAATCCCTGTATATGTCGGTCAGGCAACTCGGATTCGAGGCCGAGTGACAAAGCAGTTAAACAACGCCAAGCTCATGGTAGCGCTCTTGAATACGCCGGGCCGGAAGAAGTTCTTGACGTACGCTGAGAT
>DDIP01000399.1:0-8030 GCA_002338605.1 Proteobacteria bacterium UBA1847
AGGACGCCTACCGCATGATTCAGCGGCGAGCCAAGGCCGCCGGCATCAAGACCCGCATCGGCAACCACACCTTTCGGGCGACCGGCATCACGGCCTACCTGAAGAACAGCGGAACGCTCGAAACCGCGCAGCACATCGCCAACCATGAGTCGCCGCGCACGACGAAGCTCTACGACCGCAGACAGGACGAGATTTCGCTCGATGAGATTGAGCGTATAGCCATCTGACCCATCTAGTCGGTGTAGTACTTTGATCCGCGATTGTCGAAGGCCGGCCGAGTTCCTTCCAGAACATCGACCAGGTACTTGTTGATCTGAGGGGATTCAATCGCGCCCATTGTGTAAACAACCCGGTTTCCTTGCGCCCGATCGATGAACGCATGAATGATCTGCTCCGCATCGCAAACTACAGCGATGTTGGGGCTGTGCGTCACCATGATGATCTGGCGACGCTTTTTGACTTCCTTTATGACCGGAATCAGCAGCCGGTACACGGTTTGGCTGTCGAGGTTCTCCTCGGGCTGGTCAACGATGATAGGATTGTTGCTCTTGTCCACCAGCAGGTAGAACACGAGCAGCAGCGTTCCGCGCTCGCCGGGAGACAACAAGCTCAGGTCCTTGCCGTCCAGCTTCAGCGAATACTCTGGCTCCAAGTAAGGGAAGGCCCACAGGAAATCGTAGAACTGCTGAGGCTCGACATGCTTGCGGAGTTGCGCAGCGAGGTTCATGTTCCCTTGCTGTGCGCTGCGCATGTCCCGCTGTAGGTATGCCACGATCTTTTCGGCGAAAGCGATGGCGTGGTCGGCCTCGTTGAAATCGTAGTCGGCACGCAGCTCCTCAAGCACTGTCGCGCCCTTCTCCTTGCCGCAGAACGACCCAGCAACGCCCTGATTGATGTACTTCTCGAAAATATCCTGTTGCAGGGCGCGCTCAACGATGCTGCTGTCGAACGTGAGCTTGAATCCCTCCTTGATGATGACGCTGCCTTCGATCAGCGCCTGAACCGGCGCAAACAGCTCCCTGTAGACATCCTTGATGGCAGCGATGCTTTCATGCACCTTCCTAGCTGCCGTCCGTCGTTCATCCGCCACGGCGGCTATCTCCGTGGGGAGCTTCTCCTTTATGTACTTGATCTGCGCTTCGTACCATTTCAGAGACTCCGTTTTCCCGGCATCTCCCTCGATCAGGTCCTTCTGTTGCTGCCACGCCTTGAGTGCGCTCTGATACGTCTGGTACTGCTTGTTTGGGGCGTCCAGCTTGTCCTGAAGTGCTTTGATCCGTCCTTCACACGCGGACTTTTGGCCAAGAAGGCTACTCTCTTCGGTCGGAGCGAGGGCTGCGTCAACCTGCACTTTTTCGGCCCCTAGAGCATCGCGCTTTTCCGTCAGTGCAGCCTTGTCGATGTTCAGGGTCAGAAGTTTCCCAATGTCCAGAGAGAGCTTTTCACAGTCAGCGGCGCATTCCTGCGTGAGCCGCGTGAACTCTGACTGGAAATTGTCGAGCTTACCTTCCAGCTTCTTCGCAAGGGCGATGTGCTCGATCAGCGTTTTTTGTCGTGCCTGCTGGGCGACGATCTTGGTTTCAATCTCCGAGAGCGTCGTGCGTTCCTTTTCCAGCTCGCTCGCGATCTGGGCATAGACACCTTGCTGCTCCGCGCTCAGATTGGCAGGTTGCTCAACCGCGGCGGGCTTGCCGGCGATGTGCGCCTCAAGTTCTTGTCGCTTCAGCTTGAGCTTCGCATCGAGTTGGGCGGCGTAATCGGGAGTCCCTTTGGCCTCCAGCCGCACCAGCTCCGCATTGAGCCTGAACACTTCTTCCCGATGCGCTTTTCGCTGGGCCGCCAGCTCTTCTGTTTTGTATTCAATCAGCTCATCGAGTGATTCCTTCCCAAGACGGTCTGCATCGGTGATGTGCGAAAAGATGGCCTTTCGAAGCTCGCGCTGGAACTCGCTTTGCTGGCCTGGCTCGGTCTCGGTACAGACCTTTTCTAGGTACGTCTGGGGTATGTATTTGACCAGCTCGACGTTGTTGGGGTCGGGCTTTGCGTTCAGTGATGTGACGGTGCCGTTGCCATCCGTCCACAGCGTTTCAACCTCGAACTGCTTAGCGATCCGGCCGTTGCGTTCGCAGAAGCGGTCCTTCGTCAAGAAGGAAAAATACTTCGGGTCGCAATGAGCGTTTCCGGCAAGCGCGAGAACGTCGGCAAGCGCGCTCTTCCCCGTCCCCTTGTTGCCGATGATGGCAACCATGTCGAAATTGAGCGGAAGATCGCAGTCGAACCAAGCGTCAGCCCCATCTGCTTCAGCGGCCTTGCGAATACAGATGCTCGAAAGGTAGCGCGTGGGGTTGCGTTGAACTTCGTCCATCTTGGGCGGGATACGCCCAATGTGCACCCTGTCCTCGGGCTCATTGATGATCTGCCGCAACCCGTTGAAAGTGGGGTCTGCCTTGATCCAGCAATACTTGTCCGTGGGGTTGGAGTTGTGGTCCTTGAGCTTGCCGAGCTCGTCGTTCACGTTGTGTGAGTCGCTACCCTTGATGCAAGGCTTCCGGCGACCGAACCACTTCCGGTATTGCTCCTCGGTGAACTTGCCGTCTTTCCAAAGGAAAAAGTCTGCCTGTGCCCTATTAGACGATCCGAGAATATGGGCATCGTAGACCAGCCCTTCCTTGAACAGAGTGTCTGTGGCGGGATTGATGTTATCGATGCCGCCGTACTCGTCGTATGGAATCCAGATCAGGAAGCGCTCGGCGAATGTGCCGTCCCCGTGCAACGCCTGGCAGGTTTCACCGAAGTTGACGGATACCTCTTCGAGCAGGAACTGGGAATCGCTGTACCGGCTTCCAATCGAAGTGCTTTTGACCTTGAGGTTCTTGATGAAAGTCTCAATGTCGTCCGGGGGCAGCTCCGGGCTGAAGACCAAGTGGAAGTTGATGCGGGGGCCGGATTTCTTCTTGTCGAGAACGACATTGTTCATTCGGCACTCGACTACCGGCAGCAATGTCTTGCTCTTCAGCTTTTCGAGAGCCTCGCGGTAAGGCTTGTTGCCCTCGGCTCCGGCTCCCGGATCATTCAGCAGCCGCAGAACTTCCTTGTATCCCGCAACTGAAAAATAGTCGTTGATGCCAATGACGTCGCAGTCGGCGTTGCCGAGCTGGATAATGAACTGGTTCCAGTCTCCCGAAAAGCCACGGGATGCCGGGCTATGAACGTGCAAATCCCACTTGCGCCATTTCGACCCTTTCGGCCACTTGCTTGCTTCGTCGGTGGGCGATGGCTCTGCTTGCGTCATCCTGCTACCCCCGCCCATTCCGCTGACAGGGCCTCTGCTTGTTGCAACACTATCTGAACCGCCGCCTCCTGGAGGTCCGGCGGATAACCATACTTGCGTAGGATCTTCTTGACCAGAACGCGCATACGGGCGCGGGCCGTGTCTCGGTGCATCCAGTCCACCGTCACGTTGCCCTTGACGCTCTCGACCAGCTCATGGGCGATAACCCGCAACTGCGGCTCGCCCATTGCTTCGCGGGCGCTTTTGTTCTCAGCGAGCGCGTCATAGAAAGCGATCTCGTCGTCGCTGAGGCCGCTTTCCTCGCCGCGCATCCGCGCCGCGCGAATGTCCTTCGCCAGCGCAATCAGCTCTTCGAGCACCTGAACGGTCGTGATCGCGTTCGCATGGTAGCGGGCGATCGCCGCTTCCAGTCGTTCGGTGAAAGCTTTGGCCTGTGTGACGTTCCGCTTGCTCTGCGAGTGCACTTCCCCGTTGATGAGTTTCCGCAGGGCTTCGAGCGCGAGATTCTTGTGCTCCAGGTCGCGCACTTCGGCAAGGAACTCATCGGAGAGGATCGAGATGTCCGGGCTTTCGATGCCGGCTGCCTGCATGATGTCTACTATCTCCGTTGACACCACGGCGCGGCTCACGATTTGCTGGATGGCCAGCTCCCTCTCCGCCGCGCTTCTCTCGCCGTTCGGGGTGCTCTTCACCATTGCCGCCCGAATGGCCTGGAAGAAACCGACCTCTTCACGAATATCGCGGGCTAAGTCGCTCGCCCCCGCTAGTGCGAAGGCCTTCGATAGCGCCAGCACAGCGTCGCTATAGCGGCGGTGCGCCCGTTTCTTGCCTTCGTCCGATTCTTCCCGCGCCGCCGCCTCTTGCTGCATCGAGAGAATCCAGTCAATCGCCCCGGCCATGACACTCAGGCGCACTTGCGGCGTCGCCTCGGCCGCCAGAGCACGGCGGTAGTCAAAGCCGCTCTTGCTGTCGGGCCGGTACAGGTCCCGCACCACCTCGTACTTCTCCTGGAGCACCGCGACCGCCTGCTCTTCATCAATGCCCGTGTTCTCTTGGTCCGGCTTCGAGTATTGGCCGAGGGCCTTCTTGAGGTTCTGGGCGACGCCGATGTAGTCCACCACCAGCCCTGCGGGCTTGTCGCGGAAAACCCGGTTCACGCGGGCGATAGCCTGCATGAGCCCGTGGCCCTTCATCGGCTTGTCGATGTACATCGTGTGCATGGAGGGCGCATCAAAGCCCGTGAGCCACATATCGCGAACGATGACCAGCTTTAGGGAGTCGCTGGGTTCCTTGGCTCGTTTCGCCAGCAGCTCCCGCCGCGCCTTCGGTCGTTTGCTGATGTGTTGCTGCCAAGACGGCGGGTCCGAGGCCGCACCCGTCATCACAACTTTGATGCTCCCTGCTTCGTCATCGTCGCTGTGCCATTCCGGACGCAGCTTGACGATGGCCTCATAGAGCGCCACGCAAATGCGGCGGCTCATGCAGACGATCATTGCCTTGCCGTCGAGCGCCGCCACGCGGGCCTCGAAATGTCGCACCAGGTCGTCAGCAATCAGCGCGATACGCTTGTCCGCCCCGACCAGAGCCTCGACGCTCGCCCACTTGCGTTTGATGCGCTCCTGCTCGTCGAGGGCCTCGTCTTCGGTCAGCTCCTCGACTTCCGCGTCGATCTTCGGCTTCTCGTCTTCGTCGAGTTCCACCCGTGCCAGGCGGCTTTCGTAGTAAATCGGCACGGTCGCACCATCGGCAACGGCCCGGCTGATGTCGTAAACGTCGATGTAGTTGCCGAACACGCGAGGCGTGTTCACGTCGTCCTTCTCGATAGGCGTTCCCGTAAAGCCGATGAAGGAGGCGTTCGGCAGAGCATCCCGCAAGTATTTGGCGAAGCCGTAGGACACTTCGCCGGTCTTGGCCGCGACCTTGGCCCGGAATCCGTACTGGATCCGGTGGGCTTCGTCGGCGATCACAATGACGTTGCGGCGCTCCGTCAGCGGTCCGTCTTCGTCGCCGTCTTGCGGCGCGAACTTCTGAATCGTGGTGAAGATTACCCCGCCCGAGGGACGGTCCAACAGCTTAAACAGTTCATCGTGGCTGTCTGCCTGTTGCGGTGTCTGCCGCAACAGATCCTTGCACATGCTGAAGGTGCCGAATAGCTGGTCGTCGAGGTCATTGCGGTCCGTGATGATGACCAGTGTCGGGTTCTCCATCTCCGGGTGCTTAACAACCTGCCCCGCATAGAAGGCCATGAGCAGGCTCTTGCCCGAGCCCTGCGTGTGCCAGATGACGCCAGCGCGGCGGTCACCTTCCGGCCCAGTGGCCCGCACTGTGCTGTCTACGGCGTGCCTCACGGCGTGGAACTGGTGGTAGCCCGCCAGGATCTTCACCACGCCGGACCCCGTATCGCCGAAGACGATGAAGTCCTTGATCAGATCAAGGAAGCGCCGCTTCTCGAACACGCCCTTGAGCGCGACTTCAAGCTCCGGCATAGCTCGCGCAGCCTCTTCCCCGCCCTCAATCGTGCGCCACGGCATGAAACGCTCTCGGTCGGCCGTCAGCGAGCCAACCCGCGCCCCAAGACCGTCGGAGATCACGAGCGCCGCGTTCGTGCGGAACAGCGACGGAATCTGCGCCTTGTAGGTCTGGATCTGGTTGAATGCCCCCTGCAGCGTGGCGTTCTCGTCGCCGGGGTTCTTCAGCTCGACAACACCGACAGGCAGGCCGTTGATGAACACCACCACGTCCGGCCGCCGGTTGGCCTTGTTCTCGATGACCGTGTACTGGTTCACCGCCAGCCAGTCGTTTTCGGTTGGGTCGTCGAAGTCAATCAGCCGCGCTTGTGCGCCGCGTATCGCGCCGTCCTCTCCCGTGAACTCTACGTCCACACCCTCAACCATCGCCTTGTGCAAGCGACGGTTTTCTTCGACAAGCGACGGACTCTCGGTCTGGAGAACGCGGCGCAGGGCGTCGGCTCTCGCTTCAGGCGGCAGTGTAGGGTTGAGACGGTCGATTGCGCGGCTTAGGCGATCGACAAGAACCACGTCGCCATAGCTCAACCGTTCAGACTCGACCCCGTCCGGGCCTATCGCTGGCCCGTGCAAAGCCGTGTACCCCAGCTCCTGAAGCCAGGCGAGCGCCGCTTCCTCGACGTGGCTCTCGGCGATGCTCACGCGACGGACTCCACGACTTTCTCCGCGTCGCGGAGTCGGATTTCGCCGGACATGAGCTTGGGCAGCAGCAGGTCTCGGGCTTCGGTGAGCGTGCGGGTCTCCTCACCGTTCCTCCGCATTCTTTCCCGGAGGACGCTCGTGATCGAATCAAATGCTCGTCGAACCGCTTCATCGGCCCACGGCACCGGTAAACGATAAACGTTATTGCGGTTGAGTCCAGGCACGGCCGCATCCGTATTCATACCCTCTAACCCAAGCGTCTGGAGCAGGTAGAAACAGAAAGTGAGCTGCACTTTGGGTCTTACGTAGAAGACCGTGTCGATGGGATAGCATGGTCCATCTTCCCAATAGAGGCTACCAACGGTTCCCTTCCGTCCAACGATAACCGAGGGACCATCAATCAGCGGTGCGTTGTGATATCCGCCGACGCCCCCCGATCCATACACTGGGACGCTGCCCGCGATCCGCGTCTTTGCGGGAAGCGATTTGCCGTAAGCGAGTTCGAGGATATCCTCAACCCGTTTTTCTTCCCATCCCTCCGGTACACCCTCATCACTGAGGGCATTCGGGAACAAGTCCCAGAGGTTCGAGGTCAGGTACGGCGACCGGCCCTCCATCTTGGCGTATGTTGGGCCGAAATCGACGAACCAATCCTTGAACAGCGCCCGCGCCATCGCCTCCAGCGTATCGTTCATGCGCCGGTTCAGCTCGATCTTGTCGTCGAGTCCACGAAGAACGAGGGCGATAGCTCGTTGCTCATCGATTGGAGGAAGGCAAATGTGAAAGGCTTTGGCTTCTGGATAGTAAATGGTTTGGTGCGTCGTGCCGCTAGCAAATCTCCACAACGCCTCGGTTTCAGCCAGAAGTACGAATTTGAGGAAGTGCGGGTCAAGACCGGGGCCACAAACCCAGTTCACAAAATCTTGGCTAGTAGCCATAGGTCTGCCCATCACAAGTACAAAGCCAACCGATGCCGTGCGCGATAGGCAGACTGTCTGTGATGGCAACAATCGAGCTGATGAGTTTTCGAGCCCTAGCTCGCTGACATGCTGATACGTATCGTTGATTGTGCGACCGTGGTTCTCGGTCGCATCTTTGATGCCAATCCACGGTATGCCGCCATTCCAGTACTCGGGATGCTTGCGGCTTGGCGTATGGCCGCTTTCAAGTTGGGCAAGGGTACTGAGCGCTGTCCAGGACCAGCCTTCTGGCGGACGTGTATCTGGTTTCCCAACCGACAAGGCAAAACGACCAGGAATAACGCCTGTAGTCGCATCGCGGCCACCCGTTCGACCCGTACCGAGCTTTGCGGCTTTATCCGCCATGCCTGATCCTTTGCAAGCTTTCCTTGATAGCCCGTTCTAGTTTCTCGGCCTCCTTGAACTGCCCCAACAGGGTGTCTTGCAAGCTTTCAAATCGTTCTGCAAACGGCACCGCATCATCCTCAATATCTGCGGCACCGACATAACGTCCCGGTGTCAGAACGTGTTTATGTGTCCGAATCTCCTCAAGGGTCGCCGCCTTGCAGAACCCTGGCACATCTTCGTACTTGTCCGCTTTCGGCTCCCCCT
>DDIP01000399.1:8140-8546 GCA_002338605.1 Proteobacteria bacterium UBA1847
CCCGCCAAGCGTGGTAGGTTCCGGCAATCTTGCCGATCTCCTCCGCCGAAAGCTCTCGCCTCGTCCGGTCCACCAAATGACCCAGCTTGTGGGCGTCGATAAACAACACTTCGCCGCGCCGGTCGCGCCACTTTCCACCGGGGTTCTTGTTGCGGGCAAGAAACCACAGGCACGCCGGAATCTGCGTCGAGTAAAAAAGCTGGCCGGGCATGGCGATCATGCAATCCACCACGTCTCCCTCGACCATGGCGCGGCGCATCTCACCTTCACCAGAATTTGTGGAAGACATGGAGCCATTGGCAAGCACGACGCCGGCAGTCCCGCTCGGGGCCAGGTGCCAGAGAATATGCTGGAGCCAGGCGTAGTTCGCGTTGCCGGCGGGCGGCACGCCGTACTTCCAGCGGGC
>DDIP01000437.1 GCA_002338605.1 Proteobacteria bacterium UBA1847
GAGGCGGTGGTTTGCAGGAGATTCATATTGCGGTCGGCAGCGAGAAAGGATTCGCTTTCGCCGCTGCCGTGTTCTTTTCGCGCGACTCGCAGACCAATCCAGATCAGAACCACGAAGTAGACACCAATGGCGATGAGATCGAGCGTATGCAGTGACGTCACGGTGCGCTGTCGCTAATGAAAGCTTGCAGAAATGCGACGAGGTTGTCGCCAAGATGTTCGGTCGGATATCCGCCTTCCTGCACGAGCACGGTCGGCAAATGCAATGCCGCGATTCGTTCGGCCACGCGGGCGAAACCCTCGGTCGTCAGGGCGAGACCGGCAAACGGGTCATTGACGTAGGCATCGAGTCCCAGCGCGACAACGATCGCGCCAGGGTCATACTCGCTAATCCGGGCCAGCGCCTGATCGAGTGCGACGAGATAGTCGTCGTCGGCGGTACCTCGTTCTAGCGGCAGGTTCAGGTTGAAGCCGGCTCCTGCACCGTTGCCCTGTTCATTGGCTGCGCCCCAGAAGAACGGGTAGAAACGCACCGGATCCGCGTGCAGTGAGACCGTGAGTACGTCGCTGCGTTCGTAAAAAACGTTCTGCGTTCCGTTGCCGTGGTGCAAATCGACATCGAGAATCGCGATACGATCATGCTGTTCACGCAAGACCTGTGCTGCAATCGCGCTGTTGTTGAGATAGCAAAAACCTCCGGCCATGTCGCGGGTCGCGTGGTGCCCCGGTGGTCTGGCCAGCGCGTAGCAGGCCCTCGCGCCATGGAGCACTTCGTTCGCCGAATGCACGGCGCTGTAAGCGCTCCAGCAGGCGCTGTTCCAGGTATCTGCGGTTATCGGCGCAGCACCGTCGAAAACGTGATAGCCCACCTGGCCAACGGCCGAATCCGGGTAGACAACATCCCGGATATCCGGGTGCACGTTCGGCAAGACATCCTTCGACGCGCTGGGAATACGCTTCCAGCGCGTGTGAATGTTTTCGAGGAACTTGAGGTAACGCCCGGTATGGACGGCGGCCAATGGTGTCGTGCCGTAATTCGCCGGCACTTCATGTTTAAGTCCGGCATTGATGGCGGCCTGTAACAGCGTTTCTGCACGCCCGGGATTTTCGGGGCTGTCAACCAGCGCACCGGATGACATTATCTGCAATGGGCTGTGGCGCAACTGCTCTGGACAAAAGATAACCTTCATGGTGTTTCCACCAGGTTCAGAAAGTCATCATCGAAGGCGGTGTAAATGCGCTCGTTGGACGATTCCCTCAGCCCGAGTTTCTCGTAAAACCGAATGGCGGTCTCATTGTCCTTCTCGACAGTAAGTCGCAGGTGTGTTGCGCCCTGTGCGCGTCCGTTCCGGGCGGCCTCCTGCATCAACGCGCGGCCGATTCCCCGCACACGTGCACTGCCGTCAACGACGAGGTCCTGGATATAGACGCCGAGCTGGCCGCGCCAGCTTGAAAAATCGTAAAAATACAGACACAGGCCGACGACCGAACCGTCCTGTTCCGCGAGCAGCGCTTCAAACTGGGGCTCATCCGAAAACCCGTACTTGACAATGTCCTCGACGCGACTGCGGAACCGGTGTTGCTGCCCGGTGGTCTCGGCGAGGTGCCGGACCAGCGAAAAAATAATCTCCGCGTCCGCCGGCGTGGCAAATCGTATCGTGAAGTCTTCGTTCAAAAGTTCACCTTGTCAGCTCCCTTGAGATCGAGCATTGCCCGTGCTTCATCGGGCGTCGCTATTTCATAACCGAGCTCCTCGAGAATGCGACGTATTTTTGCGACCTGCTCGGCATTGCTGCTTGCGAGTTTGCCGCGACCGATGAGCAGGCTGTCCTCCAGTCCCACGCGCACGTTGCCGCCAAGTATGGCGCCGATCGTTGCCAGCGGAATTTGCAGTCGACCGGCCGACAGCACGGAGAAGCGATACTGGTCGCCGAGCAGACGGTCGGCAGTCGCTTTCATGTGCATCAGAGTCTCGGGTGACGAATCAATACCACCGAGCACACCCATGACAAACTGTACGAACACCGGTTTCTTTACCAGCCCTTCGCGAAGGTAGAAGGCGAGCGTCTGGATATGACCGACGTCGTAGCATTCGAATTCGAAACGCGTGCCGTGTCCTTCACCAAGCTGGGCAAAAATTTTCTCGATGTCTGCGAACGTGTTCCTGAACACAACATCGCGTGTTGCCTCGAGGAGTTCGGGCTCCCATTGATGCTTCCATTCGCTGTAGCGACGCTGCATCGGAAACAGCCCGAAGTTCATCGACCCCATGTTCAATGACGCCATTTCCGGTTGCGCAAGATTCGGTGCGGCGAGCCGTTCTTCGAGCGTCATCAGGGAGCTGCCACCCGTTGTGATGTTGATAACGGCGTCGCACTCGCGTTTGATTCGCGGCAGAAATTGCATGAAGACGTCAGGGTCCGCAGTCGGCCGCCCGGTCTTCGGGTCGCGGGCATGCAAATGCAGAATCGCAGCGCCCGCATTCGCCGCCTGAACCGCCTGTGTGGCAATTTCATCGGGTGTGACGGGCAGGTGCGGGCTCATCGTCGGCGTGTGAATTGAGCCCGTCACTGCGCAGGTAATAATGACTTTGTCGCTCATGCTGGCCTCGCGGAATTGATGGGCAGCCCCGAGGACTTCGCAAATGCATCGAGGCTCTCGGTCAAAAGCTGCAATATGTCGTACAGGTCGGCATCGCTGACGATCAGCGGCGGGCAGACCATGAAATGATCACCGATAGTACCGCCGCGCGTGCGCCGGGAGTAGATGATCAGGCCACGCCGGTAGGCTTCTTCGACCAGTTTGATGTGCGCATTGAGTTCCGCAGGCAGCGGTTCCATGCTGTCGCGATCAGTCACCAGTTCGAATGCGAGCAGCAGGCCCTTGCCCCGCACATCCCCAATAAACGGGTACCGATCCATCAGTCCCTGGAGCATGCTCTTGAGGCGTGCACCGCGCGTGGCGGCGTTTTCAATCAGCTGTTGCCGCTCGACTTCCTCGAGTACGGCAAAACCCGCCGCACAGGCAAGCGGGTTGCCGGCGTAAGTATAACCGTGTGCAAATCCGCCGTGCTCCATCACTGCTGCGACGATGTCCCGGTGCGCGGCCATCGCACCAAGCGGCGCGTAGCCGGCGGCAAAGCCCTTCGCCATGGCGATGATGTCGGGTTTCAACGCCCAGTGCTCGGATGCGAGAAAACGGCCGGTGCGCCCGGCACCCGTCATGACTTCATCGGCGATCAAAAGCACGCCGTATTCGCGACAGATCAACTGGATTTCACGATACCAGCTGTCGGGCGCGATCAGTGCACCGGTCGATGCGCCGCCAACCGGTTCCATGATGAAGGCCAGAACGGATTCCGGACCCTGACGCTTGATCTCTTCGCGCAGCAATCCCGCATAACGCAGGCCCCGCTCCTCATGCGTCAACTCATCATGATCGAGGTAGCAGGTCGCGGCGGGGATCTTCGGCATGACCCTGATCATTTCCCGAAATGGCTCAACGAACTGGTGCATGCCGGTGACTGCGACCGCGCCCAGCGTGGAGCCGTGATACGAGGGAAACAGTGAGATGACTTTCCATCGCGCCCGCTGGCCGCTGACGAACGCGTATTGCCGGGCGAGTTTGAGGCAGCTTTCGACACACTCCGAGCCACCGGAGACAAAGAAAATACGATCAAGACCCTCGGGCATTAACGAGGCTGTCTTTGCTGCGAGCAACTCGGCAGCGTCGTTTTCAAAGTGCAGGCGATAGGCAAATGTCGCGCGGTCCATCTGCTTTTTCATTGCCGCCAGCACGTGCGGGTTCGAGTGCCCGATATTCGACACCATCGGTCCGCTGGAGGCGTCGATGTATCGCTTGCCGTTCGTGTCCCACAGGTAGATACCTTCAGCACGCGCAACCCGCGGGCGGCGACTGGCTGTCTGGTAGAAGAGGTGGCTTTCGCTCATGGTACTCGTCGATCAGTCGATCGGATATCGCTCCAGCAACGGGCCGAGCGCTTTTCTAAGGGGTTCAAGATGGGTTTCAAAATTGCGCCACTGCGCGAGACCTTCCTTGTAGACCGGCTGTCGCACCTGTTCGGCGCTCGGTGTACGAATGGCCCGCTCGGTCTCATAGAATCTCAGACATTGGTCCTCGAACGGCAGATCGCAATAGTCCAGGAGTTTCCGAATCTGAATTTCGGTGTCAGTCACCATATCTTCGTACTGCACGCGATGCACACGGCCCGGCAGCACCTCATCCCAGTGGTCCATCAGTGCCACGTAGTCGCGGTAAAAATGGCCGAGGTCGGTCAGATCGTAAGTGAAGGTCTGGCCATGCGCGAACAGTTGTTTGAAGCAGGAGAAGCCGCCGGACATCGGGTGGCGCCTTGCGTCGATGATTTTCGCGTTCGGCAGGATCATCTGAATCAGGCCGATATGCCTGAAGTTGTTCGGCATCTTGTCGAT
>DDIP01000436.1 GCA_002338605.1 Proteobacteria bacterium UBA1847
CGAGCAGCCGCTGGTCCCTGGTATCAAGCTGGCGCATGGCGAGAAGGCCCGGTTTTGGACAAAACGTTAGAAAACATAGTCAAAATGGTTAATAAACTTTTCAGAATGTGCATTTTGTACTCTGGCGATTAGGCAATTATGGCGCATATAGTAGCACTTTGATAAAAACCTGTTGGACCGGATCATGACGCAATTCATTGACGTAGCTGCCGTTCGCCGCCTCGTTGACCGGGTGGGTGTTGCCGGCTTCATCAAGGGCATGGCCGCCGCCATGCAGGATGACTTCTGCCGCTGGGATGTGTTTGACAAGTGCCCGCGTGTTGCGAGCCACAGCGAGCTCGGTGTGATCGAACTCATGCCGGCCGCAGACGCGACCCGTTACGCGTTCAAATACGTCAACGGTCACCCGGCGAATACCACCAAACGTCTCAGCACAGTAATGGCATTCGGTGCGCTTGCCGATGTCGAAACCGGCTATCCGACCCTGATTGCCGAGCTCACGCTGACGACGGCATTTCGGACCGCGGCGGCTTCGGCCATGGCGGCGAAGGCGCTGGCACGTCCGGACTCCAGGACCATGGGAATGATAGGCTGCGGATCGCAGAGTGAGTTCCAGGCAATCGCATTCCATACGATGCTGGGCATCGAAACGATTCGGGCGTACGACATCGATGCCGAGGCAATGCAGAAGCTCAAGCGGAATTTGCAATATTTCGGCAGTCTGAAAATCGAGCTGGTCGCATCTGCCGCGGACGCGGCGCTTGGTGCTGACATTGTGACGACCTGCACCGCTGATAAAACGCGGGCAACTATTCTGACGACGGACATGGTATCGCCCGGGACGCATGTCAACGGTGTTGGTGGCGACTGCCCCGGGAAGACCGAGTTGCATGTCGATCTGTTGCGCCAGTCGAAAATTTTTGTTGAATACGAGCCGCAGACACGCATCGAAGGAGACATTCAGCAATTGCCGGGCGATCACAAGGTTTATGACTTGTGGCGTGTTCTCAGCGGCCTCGAGGTCGGGCGCGATAATGACCGGCAAATTACCATTTTTGACTCGGTGGGGTTCGCGCTCGAGGACTTCACGGCCTTGCGTTATCTGGGCGAGCTGGCCTCGCAGTTCAATGAAGGCGAAACCATCGAATTGATCCCCGAGCTCAATGATCCAAAAAACCTGTTCGAACTGGTACTGGATAGCAGCGGTATTGCGCATTCGCGCAAAGCAGCATAGAAAGGACCATACAGACTAACGATAGAGCCCGATCATGCCGATGACACAAAAAGTCGTACACATCATAAATGTACCGCTCGACCTGGGCGCGTCGCGGCGTGGAACGGACGGCGGACCATCGGCTTTTCGGATCGCAGGTCTGAAGCGCGCGATCCAGTCCCTGGGCTATGAAGTCGCGGACGAGATCGACATCAGCGTACCGACACTGGAGTCGCGCACGCCGGAAGATGCGAAGGCGCGCTTCAAAAACGAGATCCTGGGCGTTTGCCTGGAGCTGGCCCAACGGACCCGGCAAACGCTGGAAGACGGCGCCATGCCCCTGATAATTGGCGGGGATCACTCCATCGCAATGGGAAGCGTGTCCGGCATGTCAGCGTACTTTCGCGACCGCCAGGAAAAATTGGGTCTGTTGTGGTTCGACGCACATGGCGACATGAACCTGCCGGAATCCTCACCGAGCGGAAATATCCACGGCATGCCGCTGGCACATTTGCTGGGCTATGGCGACAAGGATCTCTCCAGTATCCTGGGCGCGCATCCCGCGGTGGCCCCGGAAAATGTGGCGCTCATCGGAATTCGTGATATCGATCGCGTCGAAAGAAAGTTTATTCATGACTCAGGCGTCACGGCGTTCACAATGCACGATATCGACCGGCTTGGCATGAGTGAAGTGGCGCGGCAGGCCCTTGAAGTCGTCAACGACGGCACTGCGGGCTTTCACGTCAGTTTCGACCTTGACGGTTGTGATCCAACGGTCATTCCCGGTACCGGAACCAAGGTGCCGGGCGGCGTTGATTTTCGTGAAGCCCACTTCCTGCTCGAAGAATGCGCGAGCGACGGTCGAATGCTGTCGCTCGAAATGGTGGAACTCAACCCGTTTCTTGATCACGCAAACGTGTCAGCGGAGCGTGCGGTGACACTCGTGCAAAGTGCGCTTGGGCGCAGCATTTTGTAAGGCACCTCAGGCCGGGTTGATGTGTTTTCTCGCGGCCATCAACAGCGCACCCACAAGCAACAGTACAATGGCATTGAGGATGGCGCCTGTCGTGAAGCCGTAGTATATGCACAGAGCCGTGTCGAGCGGGGCCCAGACGACCAGTGACAGGACAAGGCCGCGCCACAGCGACTCATTCGGTTGCTCGAAGAACTGCCTGACGAGAATACCGAACAACAACCCCCAGCTTGCTATCGTCGGACCGAATACCGAAACGAAGAACGGCGACCAGGCCGCACTGCCCGCCGATGGAAAAAACGAGGAGAGGATGGCCTGTGCTGACGGGACAAATCCGGTTAATGCGAGCAACAGCCCGCCGACCAGGTGAACAGGCCCGACCAGTTTCAGAGCGGCCGTCACTGTTTCGGCTGCACCTCCGCGGTTTCGATGACGCGCGAAACGCCACGGTTTCTGGGATCGGAAGCGGCATGCACGGTTTCGCCATCGTCATAAATGATCTGCACGTCGCCGAAATTGTAGGTCGTCCTGGTTCGATAACCGCGGTCACCCAGCATCGAGATGGTTTCTGCCGGCAGCGGTGAATCGCGCTGCATTGTGATCAGGTCGGGTGGCAATAACTGGTGATGAAAGCGTGCCGCCCCAATCGCCTCAAGTGGCGACATTCCGAAGTCGGTAATATTGATTATCGTCTGGAAGACCGAGGTAAATATCGTCGAGCCTCCCGGCGTGCCGACGACCATTGCCACTTTGCCGTCACGCATCAGGATTGTCGGCGTCATCGACGACAGCATGCGCTTGCCCGGTTGAATTTCATTCGCCGTATTACCGACCACACCGTAAGCGTTGGGTACGCCCGGCTTGACGCTGAAGTCATCCATCTCATCGTTGAGCAGGAATCCGGCGCCCGTCACGACCACGCCGCTGCCGAAGCCGAGATTCAGCGTATAGGTGTTCGAAACGGCATTGCCCCACTTATCCATGATCGAATAATGCGTCGTATCGTGGTTCTCGAGACCGGTGCCCGCACCGACATTCATCGAAATCGATTCGGGATTCACTTCTCTCGCTCTGCGCCGAAGGTAGTCGTCGTTCAGCAACTCGTCGACCCTGGAGTCGATAAAATCCGGATCACCGAGAAACTCCGCACGGTCAGCAAAAACCCGTTTTTCGATTTCGGCGACGAGGTGAACGTACTGGGCCGAGTTGTGTTCGACACCCCTGAAGTAGTGCTCGATGTAGTCGTGAATTTTCAGGAGTTGTACAAGGGCAAAACCACCTGAACTCGGTGGCGGTGCCGATATGATGCGATAGCCGCGCCA
>DDIP01000413.1:0-256 GCA_002338605.1 Proteobacteria bacterium UBA1847
CGACAGCATGCAGATCCTCCGGCTGCGGGTCTTCCACCGTCGCGTCTTTTTGCAGTAGGAAGCCAAGGCGACCATTGCCAGCAGCGGCGCCCTGCGCCGCGGTGACGGATGCCTTGCGCCCAATGCTGACCGGCGAGATGATTCCCGGGAACATCACCATGTTGCGTACCGGAACAACAATCAGCGCATCGTCGGGCAAAGACGGTACCGTTGAGTCAGCCGTACCGTTGGCCTGATCATTCATAGTCGATGCATT
>DDIP01000413.1:355-5186 GCA_002338605.1 Proteobacteria bacterium UBA1847
TTCATAGTCGATGCATTCTCAAGTGAGTGGAGCCGCCCGTCGTGCGGCGCAAATGGATGTCGAGACACCCCCGCTTGTAGCTATACCCTTCCAGCTTGAATCCACCTTCCGGGAGAGCGATGACACGTTCGATGCGCCCGTAAGGTATCTCCAGTCGATGAATGATCGACGCCCGGGGTCCGGCGGGGAATGCCCTGCGGCCACACACGCGCAATGTGCTGCGTTCGAGATGTACTTCGAAGGCGTTATCGTCCGCATCGGGAATGGCTGCTCGCACCAGCAAACCGCGATCGGACTCGAACAAGTCTATGGGTGGTTGCCATGCAGGTCCCCGACCGACGCGCTCAATTCTGAAGAATTGCCGGTGCATCCGCTCAGCCCGATCCAGAGCATCGCAGGCCTGCAGCCACATTGAATCGATAAAGTCCCTTGATTTCACTTATGCGTCATCGCTGTTCACAAACAGCACCCTAACGACCCTGCCAGGCTTGGGCCATTCGTAGTAGCCACAGTTATTGTGTGACTCGCCACTTACGCTTTTCACTGCGCACAACGTTGCTCTGTGCGGGTTTCCACAATGGCGATCACACCCTGGACTGGTCAGACTTGTACCGGATAGGTATTGGACACTATGAAAACCGACAATCTGCCGTCACCCGAAGTACTGATAATTACCGATGAAGTCAGGCGCCATCGTGCGTGGTTTCTGGTGGTCGGTCTTGCGACTGTTCTGCTCGGCGCAGCGGCGCTGATCTTCCCCGTCGTCGCGACGCTCGCTGTCAGTGTGCTTGTCGGCTGGATCCTGACCATTTACGGCACGCTGGCGGTTATTCATGCGTACAGAAATAAACGCTGGAACGGGTTTCTGTGGTCGTTGTTTGGTGCGTTGCTGGCACTGGGTGCCGGTGTCGTGCTGTTGTTTTTCCCAACGTCCGGGGCATTGTCCCTGACCCTGCTAATAGCGGCGTTCTTGCTGACCTCCGGTGCTTTTCGCGTGCTCCTTGCATTACGCCTGCGCCCGGCGGACCGCTGGGGCTGGCTGCTGCTGAGCGGGCTGCTGGCCATCGTGCTGGCTATCGTGATCACCCTACTCTGGCCGGATGCCGTCGCCTGGATCGTCGGCATGCTGGTTGGCGTCGATCTGGTTTTCTCGGGCTGGGCTTCTATTCTTCTGGGCCTGGCGGCGCGACGCCCGGCTTAAGCAGCGCTCTGTCAGTTGCCGCATGATTCAGAGCTGACAGACAACGTCATCCAAAGACCGTCGCAGACTGGCGGCGCGTCTTGAATTCATTCAGGTCGGCGAAGAAAGTCACCACCGACAAATACAGGCGTGTTTGACAATGCAAAATGAGACTCAGCGAGCCCTTGTTCACGCATTGCAGCAGCCGTCAGCTTTTCCTCACCCTGTTGACTGCTGGCAGCTGATCGAAACGCATATTTCATGGGTGATCCTGTGCGGCCCGTATGCCTACAAGATTAAAAAAGCGCTGGATCTGGATTTCCTGGATTTTACGACGCTGGAAAAGCGTCGGTTCTATTGCGAAGAAGAATTGCGTCTGAACGGCAGGCTCGCGCCGCAACTGTATCTGGCTGTGGTACCGATTACGGGTACGCTTGAGCAACCGCGGGTTGGGGGACAAGGCGAAGCTTTGGAATACGCCGTCAAAATGCGACGTTTTTCACAGCAGGCACTGCTCAGCGACATGCTCGAGGATAACCGCCTGAACGATACCCATATCGACCGGATCGTTGCACAGATTGCTGAATTTCACCTCAGTATTCCCTCCGCAGCAACAGCAACTCCGTACGGAGACCCCGAACACGTTCATGCCCCGGTGCTGGAGAACTTCGTTCAAATCCGGGAACGCACCGACAACCCTCGACATGCTCAATGGATCGCTCAACTGGAAGACTGGGCAGAGCGCGAATATCAACGACGCTATCAGTATTTCAGGCAGAGAAAGCAACAGGGATTCATTCGCGAATGCCACGGCGATATGCATCTCGGCAACATGGCGGTGATCAATGACGCCCCGGTGATTTTTGACGGCATCGAATTCAACCCGGATCTTTACTGGATAGACGTAATGAGCGAGGTGGCCTTCCTGTTCATGGACCTGGAGGACTTCGGAAGACGCGATTACGCTTTTCGTTTTCTAAATGAGTATCTCGAGATAACTGGCGATTATCCCGGTTTGCAGGTATTGCGTTACTACCTGGCATACCGAGCGACAGTACGCGCGAAGATTGCCAGTATCCGTCTTACTCAAAACCCTGCGCGTGACATGCAAACACTGTCAACGAAACAGCTCGAGCGCTATCTGCAACTTGCCCTCGGCTATCAGCAGCCGCAACGTCCCGCCTTGCTGATTACCCACGGTTTATCGGGCAGCGGCAAGTCCACGCTCTCTGCACCCCTGGCCGAGTGCATCGGCGCAATCAGAATTCGTTCGGATCGTGAGCGTCAGCGCCTGTTCGGCAAAGGTACATACCAGGGCGACGCAGCAAGCATTGGCGCTGGAGCATATTCCGACGATGCCACCTTGCAGACGTATGCAACTCTTGAGAACTTCGCCGAGGACGGTCTTGAATCCGGGTTTACGGTGATCATCGACGCGACATTCCTCGCACGTTCGCAAAGGGAACCGTTCAGGGCGCTCGCGAATCGCCTCTCGGTGCCGCTGCGGATACTGTTCTTCCATGCCGATATCGCCGTGCTCAAGAAGCGCGTTTCGGCGCGCCAACGCGAAGCCGAAGATATCTCGGAAGCCGATCTGAACGTCCTTGAACACCAGCTTGAGGTGTATAACGGACTGGATGTTGATGAGCAGAGCGACACCGTTACCATCGACACCCAATTGCCGTTAGGCCGCAAGGAAATGCTGGCAATGATCACGCAGTCTCTGAAGTAGCTCACCAATGGACGCAAGAATGGCTGATCAAGGGCAGATCATCGGAATTCGCGGCGGCGTTGTAGACGTGCTGTTTCCCGAAACATCCCCGCGAATTCACGATCTCCTCTTTGCGGGCACGGTGGCGCTGGAAGTGGCCTCGTTACTCGACAACGGTGCCGTCCGCTGTATCGCACTCGCACCGGTGCGTGGACTTGGGCTCGGGCTACCAGTCCATGCAAGCGGCGCACCCATTCAGGTTCCGGTAGGCGATGCCGTGTTGGGACGCATGCTGAACGTTTTTGGCGATCCAATTGACGGCAAGCCCACTCCTGCAAGCACTGCGCTGCGCTCCATTCACCAGGCACCCCCGCTACTTGAAGAGCGCGTGGTGCACAGCGATATCCTGGAGACCGGCATCAAGGCCATCGATCTGTTGTCGCCAATTGAGCGTGGCGGCAAAACCGGTCTTTTTGGCGGTGCCGGAGTGGGCAAAACGGTTTTGATTACGGAGCTGATCAACAATACCGTGCAGCATTACAAAGGCGTCAGCCTGTTTTGCGGCATCGGCGAGCGCTCCCGTGAAGCAGAAGAACTGTATCGGGAAATTGGTGACGCGGGCGTGCGTGACAAGACCGTCATGCTGTTCGGTCAGATGAACGAACCGCCGGGTGTGCGTTTCCTGGTCGGCAAGACGGCACTTACGATGGCGGAGTATTTCCGGGATGACAAGCAACAGGATGTGTTACTGCTGATCGACAATATTTTCCGCTTCGTGCAGGCAGGTTCGGAAGTCTCCGGGCTGATAGGACGCATGCCGTCACGGGTTGGTTACCAGCCCACGCTCGCGACGGAACTTGCCGCCCTTCAGGAACGCATTACCTCCACCCGCAAGGGTGCAATCACGTCAATTCAGGCAGTTTACGTGCCTGCCGATGATTTCACAGACCCTGCTGCCGCCCACATTTTTTCGCATCTTTCGGCGTCAGTGGTGCTGTCGCGCAAGCGAGCCAGCGAAGGCTTGTACCCCGCAGTCGATCCGCTGGCTTCGACTTCTGTCATGCTGGCGCCCGTGGTCGTCGGGCAGCGCCATTACGATATCGCGCGTGCCGTGCGGCGCACACTGGCCGTCTATGAAGACCTGCGCGATATCATTGCGATGCTCGGAATGGAAGAGCTTTCCGCAGCGGATCGCGCCACGGTGGCACGGGCACGCCGTCTTGAACGCTTTCTTACCCAGCCGTTTTTCACGACGGGGTCCTTTACCGGTACCGACGGAAAGCGAGTGACGATTGCCGATACCCTCGATGGTTGCGAAACGATTCTTAGCCAGACAACGTTTGATGACAATGAAACGGACTATTACATGATTGGCTCGCTGCGTGACCTGGAGACAAGCTCTTGAGCCTTTCCGACAGTATGCAGATAACGCTGCGCCTGCCGACGCGAGTCCTGTTCGATGGCACCGCAAGACGCTTGTTTGCCGTCGCCGAGAATGGCGCTTTTGGCATGCTACCGAACCATATCGATTTTGTGACAGCGCTGGTGCCGTCGGTGCTGACTCTGACAACTGCGGATGGTACAGAGCGATTTTTCGGTATTGATGAAGGCATACTGGTGAAGAAAGGGCACGAGGTCGTCATCACGGTTCGTCGCGGCGTTCAGGGTGCGGACCTTGATTCCCTGAATGACACGGTACAGGCCACCTTTATCGAAATAGACGAGGAAGAGCGGGTAGCCCGATCCGCGCTATCGCGTCTCGAAGCGGGTATTGTGCGCCGCTTCGGCGAACTTCGGAAACCGCTGACATGAACGCGAAAAACGATCGGTCTGCTGACAATATTCGCCGCAGCGCCGAGCGAATGAAACGTGCGCGGAATACACCGGGTGCGAGCCCGCTGCGGGGATTAGGTGCTTTCGGGATGATCGGCTGGTCAATC
>DDIP01000413.1:5287-5440 GCA_002338605.1 Proteobacteria bacterium UBA1847
CGGGATGATCGGCTGGTCAATCGCCGTTCCGACGGTGGGCGGTGCATTTCTCGGTCTGTGGCTGAACCGGGTGTTACCGCAGAATTTTTCGTGGCCCATTGCCCTGATTCTCGGTGGCGCCGCCATCGGCGGCATGATTGCCTGGCACTGGAT
>DDIP01000413.1:5535-5847 GCA_002338605.1 Proteobacteria bacterium UBA1847
GCATGATTGCCTGGCACTGGGTCAGCAAGGAGGCCCCGGATCAGGACGTTCAGAGCTTTCAGCAAGACGGCGACGCCAGCCAGAAAGGAGACGATCGGAAGTGGTCATAGACTGGCAAGCGACACTGTTGGGATTTTCCGTCGGGGTGCCCGTCAGCCTGATATTTTTTGCCGGCCTGGCGTGGGGCGTGCGGCTGGCGCTGCGTTCTTCCCGGCCCGGCGTGTTATTGCTGCTGAGTTTTGTTTGCCGGGTCGCACTACTGCTGGCGACCGGGTTCTGGCTGTTGTCCACCGGTGAGACTGCCTGGCCGCT
>DDIP01000413.1:5961-6208 GCA_002338605.1 Proteobacteria bacterium UBA1847
GGGGCCGCTGGCCGGCTACGCACTGGCCTTTTTCCTGCTTCGCATCGTGGCCGTTTTCTGGGCCCGGACCACCCGCCCACTCACCAATGCGAAACAGGAGCGCGCCTGATGCAGCTCACACCGGATGACGATATCGTATTTTCGGTTTGGGGCCTGGCGGTCAATGCCACAATCGTTAATACCTGGATTGTGATGGCGCTGCTGGTCGGAATCTCCATGGTCGTGACCCGCAATCTGCGCGCCGATG
>DDIP01000413.1:6313-6810 GCA_002338605.1 Proteobacteria bacterium UBA1847
ACCCGCAATCTGCGCGCCGATGTACCGCCCAACCGCTGGCGCACGGCGCTGGAGGTAATCGTCAAGGCGATTCAGGGCCAGATTGAAGAAATTACGCGAAACTCGGCGCGGCACGTGATGTATTTTGCCGGCACTCTGTTCCTTTTTATTGCGCTGTCAAACCTGTTACTGGTAATTCCCGGTTTTTCGCCGCCCACCTCCTCACTGTCCACCACGACGGCGCTCGCGCTTTCGGTGCTGGTGGCCGTGCCCTTGTTCGGCGTCGCTAGCAAGGGTGTCGGGCAATATCTCAAGAGTTATATCAAACCTTCAGTCGTGATGTTGCCGTTCAATATCATCGGTGAGTTTTCCAGGGGCATTTCGCTCGCGATCCGCCTCTACGGCAATGTCATGAGCGGTGCGGTTATCGCCGCCATCCTGTTGAGTATCGCGCCGTTTTTTTTCCCGGTTGTGATGAACATGCTGGGACTGTTAACCGGCCTGATCCAGGCCTATAT
>DDIP01000035.1 GCA_002338605.1 Proteobacteria bacterium UBA1847
TGATCTCGGCGATCGCCTTGGCCGGGTTCAGCCCCTTGGGGCAGGTCTTGGTGCAGTTCATGATGGTGTGGCAGCGATACAATCGAAACGGGTCCTCAAGGTCGTCCAGGCGTTCGCCGGTCGCTTCGTCGCGGCTGTCGACCAGCCAGCGATACGAGGCGAGCAGTGCCGCCGGGCCCAGGTAACGGTCACTGTTCCACCAGTAACTGGGGCAGCCCGTTGAGCAACAGGCGCAGAGAATGCAGGCGGCCGGCTCATTGATGAGTTCCTGGTCTTCCTTGCTCTGCAATCGCTCCTGGTCCGACGGCGGTGGTGTACGTGACTGCAGCCAGGGCTTGACCGAGGCGTATTGTGCGTAAAAGTTGGTCAGGTCCGGCACCAGGTCCTTGACGACCGGCATATGCGGCAATGGATAGATCCTGATCCTGCCTTTGCTGTCGTCGATAGCACGCGTGCAGGCCAGCGTGTTACCACCGTCAATATTCATGGCACAGGAACCGCAAATCCCTTCGCGACAGGAGCGGCGAAACGTCAACGTGGGGTCGATCTCATTCTTGATCTTGATCAGCGCGTCAAGAACCATCGGACCGCAGTTGTCCATATCGACATCATAGGTATCCATGCGCGGCTGGCCACCATTCGACGGGTCGTACCGGTACACGGCAAACTGCCGCAAATTGCCGGCACCATCGGTCGCGGCGAAATGTTTGCCTTTCGTGATACGCGAGTTTTTCGGAAGTCGGAATTCAGCCACAGTAATTGGTCGTCCTGGTAATGGTCCTAATAGACACGTGCTTTCGGTTCGACATAGTCGACTTCGTCCGTCAAGGTCCGCTGGTGAACCGGACGGTACTCGAAGCTCACACGGCCATCGCTGTCAACCCACGACAATGTGTGTTTCATCCAGTTCGTATCATCGCGATCCGGGTAGTCCTCGCGCGCATGCGCACCGCGGCTCTCCAGGCGGTTCGCCGCAGATTCGATGGTCGCAGTGGCGTTCAGCAGCAGATTTTCCAGTTCCATGGTTTCGACAAGATCAGTATTCCAGATCATCGACCGGTCCGTGACACCGACGTCGGCGAAACTGGCGAACGTTTTTTTCAATAGTTCGACACCCTTGTTCAGCGTCTCGCCGGTACGAAACACGGCCGCGTGACCTTGCATGACTCTTTGCATTTCAAGACGTATTTCCGCTGTCGGTCGGCTGCCGTTCGCGTTTCGCAGTTTGTCGATCCGTGCAACGCTGTCCTGTCCCGCATCCGCAGCCAGGGCCTTGTGACGCTCACCCGGCTTCATGGTATCCGCGCAGAAATGGGCCGCCGCACGACCGAACACCACGAGGTCGAGCAAGGAGTTCGAGCCCAGGCGGTTGGCGCCATGTACCGAAACGCAAGCTGCTTCACCGACCGCCATCAAACCCTCGACCACGGACTCGGGGTCTCCGTCTTTCCGGGTCACGACCTGGCCGTTGAAGTTTGCCGGGATCCCGCCCATGTTGTAGTGCACCGTAGGCAACACAGGTATCGGTTCCCGGGCGACGTCGACACCGGCAAAAATACGTGCCGATTCCGCGATGCCCGGCAATCGCTCTTCGATGACTTCCGGACCCAGGTGTTCAAGGTGCAAGTGAATGTGATCGCGCTCAGGCCCCACGCCACGGCCTTCGGCAATCTCGATCGTCATGGAGCGACTGACGACGTCCCGCGAAGCGAGATCTTTTGCGTTCGGGGCGTAGCGTTCCATGAATCGCTCGCCATCGGAGTTGGTCAGGAACCCACCTTCGCCACGCACACCCTCGGTAATCAGGCAGCCGGCGCCGTAAATTCCCGTCGGGTGAAACTGGACAAACTCCATATCCTGAACCGGCAAGCCTGCGCGCAGCACCATTGCACCCCCGTCGCCTGTGCAGGTGTGTGCTGACGTACAGGAGAAATAGGATCGACCGTAGCCACCGGTCGCCAGAATGACCTGGTGCGAGCGGAAGCGATGCAGACGACCCGTCGCGAGATCGATGGCGACGACACCGCGACACGCACCATCCTCCATGATCAGGTCGACGGCAAAATACTCGATGAAAAACTCGGCGTCGTGTTTCAGTGATTGCTGATACAGGGTATGCAGCATCGCGTGGCCGGTGCGATCCGCAGCCGCGCAGGTTCGTTGTGCCGTACCCTCACCGAATCGTGTGGTCATACCGCCGAACGGTCGCTGATAGATCTTGCCATCTTCGGTCCTCGAAAACGGCACGCCGTAGTGCTCAAGTTCGATCACCGCATCGGGCGCTTCCTTGCACATGTATTCAATAGCGTCCTGGTCGCCGAGCCAGTCCGAGCCTTTGACCGTGTCGTACATATGCCATCGCCAGTCGTCCTCACCCATATTACCGAGGGCCGCACTGATGCCACCTTGAGCCGCAACGGTGTGGCTGCGCGTTGGAAATACTTTGGTAACGCAAGCGGTCTTGAAGCCCGCCTCCGCGAGACCGAACGTTGCTCGCAAGCCGGCACCGCCGGCGCCAATGACGACAACATCGTAACTGTGGTCGATAAATTCGTAGTCGCTCATGTGCCGAGTCCGATCGTTAAGATTGCGTACATCGCAGCGACCGCCAGCAGGCTGTGTACGAAGCGGGAAATGATCAGGGAAAGCAATTTCAATCCAGGACCATGAACGTAGTCTTCGATGACAACCTGCACCCCGAGGTAAGAGTGGTACGCGATCGTAACGCTCAGCAAGAGCAGCAACACACTGTTCCACGGAGCCGCAATAAACGCGAGCGCATCTGCGTGTGAAAACCCGGGCAACTGAGCCATAGACACAGCGAACCAAAGCCCGAGCAGCGCCAGCGCCATGCCTGATACTCGCTGCCCCCAGAAGTGATCCGTGCCATCTTTGGCGGAGCCAAGCCCCAGGACCCGGTTCAGCGGTGACCTGAGGCTCATGAACGAACCCACCAGAACAGGCCGGTCAGCACGATCGAGAGGACGATGACGAACCAGGCCGAGGCATTTGCAGTCCGGATTTCGAAACCCCGGCCAACATCCCAGACGAGGTGACGAATACCATTCGCCAGGTGCAGAAAGAAAGCGAAACTCAGCGCAATAAATAGCAACCGGCCGACCAGCGTGTCGGCGCAGGACAGAAATTGCCGATACTTGTCAGCACCCGCTGTCGCCGCGAACAACCAGGCGCAAAACACGATGAATCCCGCGCTCAGGCCCAGACCGGTCACTCGATGCAAGATCGAAACGGTCATTGTAATGGGCCAGCGGTATATCGACAGATGCGGTGAAAGTGGCCGCTCGTGATGACTCATGGACTCTCTTCTTGTTGGCGAAACATGCCGTAACCGGCCGCTTTATTATCCTCAAAAATCCACACAACGTCCCGACTTTTCCCAATCGCCGTAACGTGTTGGATCCAGTCCGCCGCGTCCGCCCACTTCTTTGGGCCGCTTGTCTTCGACACACGCGGTATCATTCCCTGTCTCCGTCTTGCAATTGTCGGCTTCGGCCTTATTTTTCGGATCATCGGTACTCATGGCGAGAGTATGCCAGAGCGGACCTCAACCTGCAGTATCGCGGACAAGATTATCTATTATGAGTATCACATCAACGATTGCGGTCAGCGGCGCCGACGCCCTGACCTTCCTGCAGGGACAGCTGAGCAACGACATGACGAAATTGCCGCTGCCGAAACCCATGCTGGCGGCCTGGTGCAACCCGAAAGGCCGCGTCATCACATTGATGAGCGTCGACAAGCAAGGCGACCGCTTTGTACTCACAGTTCCGGCCGAGCTCAGGGACGATATTGTCCGGCGTCTGACGATGTTCCGCTTTCGGGCCAAGGTCGAGTTCGAGCCCGGGAGCAACACGCAAACCGTTGACCTTCGAGAGATGATTGCTAGTGGTATCCCGTGGATCGGCGCCGCTCAAAGCGAAAAATTCACACCGCACATGCTGAACCTCGATC
>DDIP01000037.1:0-409 GCA_002338605.1 Proteobacteria bacterium UBA1847
GGCAGTTTGGTGTCGGCTTTTACTCGGCCTTCATAGTCGCTGACAAAGTTACCGTCGAGTCTCGTCGCGCCGGGCTCGGCAGCGACGAGGCTGTTCGCTGGGAATCGGAGGGGCAGGGTGAATTCACAATCGAGAATATTGAGCGTGCAGAACGCGGAACGCGGGTTACGCTGCACCTCAAAAAGGGTGAATCGGAGTTCGTTGAGCCTTATCGCGTCGAATCGCTGATTCGCAAATACTCCGATCACATTGGATTTCCGGTCTCTCTGACCGATGCGAGTGACAAGAAGTCCGAGACAAAACTTGTTAATTCGGCGACCGCGCTGTGGACTCGCCCGAGAACTGACATTAGTGACGACGAATACAAGGAGTTTTACAAGCACCTGTCGCACGATTTTTCCGATCCGTT
>DDIP01000037.1:529-3338 GCA_002338605.1 Proteobacteria bacterium UBA1847
CGCCGTTAACCTGGAGCCATAATCGGGTCGAAGGCAAGCGCGAATACACGAGTTTGCTCTACATTCCCGGCGCGGCTCCCTTTGACCTGTGGAATCGTGAGGCCCCACGGGGGCTGAAACTGTATGTGCAACGCGTCTTTATCATGGACGATGCCGAGCAATTCCTGCCGTTGTATCTGCGCTTCGTGAAAGGTGTCGTGGATTCGTCGGATCTGCCGCTCAACGTATCCCGCGAGCTGCTGCAACAAAACCCTGAACTCGCGACGATGCGCAATGCGCTGACAAAACGCGTGCTGGACATGCTGAAGAAGCTGGCGTCCAGGAAAGACGACTACCGGAAATTCTGGAATGAGTTTGGCCAGGTCCTGAAGGAAGGGCTGGTCGAAGACCACACGAACAAAGACAAGCTGGCGAAGTTGCTGCGATTCTCGACCACACATACGGATAGCGATACGCAGGATCAGTCACTGGACGACTACATCGAGCGTGCAGCAAAAGGCCAGGAAGCGATCTACTACATCCTTGCCGAGAATTACGCGACGGCGATTGCGAGCCCGCACCTCGAACAACTCAAGAGTCGCGGTCTGGAGGTTCTGCTACTGACAGATCGGATTGATGCCTGGATGGTCGAGAGCCTCAGTGAATACGACGGCAAGGCGCTGGTCGACGTTGCGCGCGAAGCGCTCGATTTGCCTGACGACGGTGAGGAAAAAGATCAGGGCAAACTGGACGAGGAGCACAAGACATTGCTCGAAAAAATCCAGGGTGTGCTCAGTGAACGAGTCGAAGCCGTCAAGGTCAGTCGCCGACTCGTGGACTCACCGGCCTGCGTCGTTGCGGGAAACCAGGACCTGAACCCCCAGGTTCGGCGCATGCTTGAGGCGAGCGGACAAAAACTCCCGGACTCCAAACCGATACTCGAGATCAACATCAAACACCCGATCGTCAGCCGCCTGTCGGCAGAAGCCGACCAGGAGCGTTTCGATGCGTTGTCGAATATCGTCCTCGATCATGCGCTGCTGGCTGAGGGCTCGCAGCTCGACAATCCGGCAGAATACGTGCAGCGTATGAACGAATTCATGCTGCAGACCAGCGGTGGAGCAGAAAATGCCTGAGGGCGACAAGAAAGAACTGCGCGTCAAGCTCGACGAGCAGCAATACGAGGTAACCCAGAATCGTGGTACCGAGCGCGCGTTTAGCGGCAAGTATGTGGATCACAAGGCTGACGGCGTGTACCGCTGTGTCTGTTGTGACGCCGCGTTGTTCAAGTCGGATCACAAGTACGATTCGGGCTCCGGGTGGCCCAGCTTCTGGTTGCCACTGGCCGGTGACGCCGTGCGTACCAACACGGATACCAGTCACGGCATGATCCGGCGCGAGGTTGTCTGCAAGAATTGTGACGCGCACCTGGGCCACGTTTTCGAAGACGGACCGCAGCCAACCGGGCTGCGCTATTGCATCAATTCCGCCGCACTCGACTTTGAGGATGCCGAAGAATGAAGCGCGCCACTACAGGCCTGACGGTCATTTCGCTGGCGATGCTGGGTGCGTGTGGCGGGCCAGGCGGTGAGCCGGATACTGCGACAGTCAGTGTTGATTGTCCGGGTGCCGACGAATCCGGCACGATTCATATTGCACCGGGTCTTAGTGCCAGAGTCATCGAGACCGGCTATGGCCGCGTAGCCGTCGATGGTGACTACGCGGACACCAACGTCTGGTTGTGGCATCTCGATGAAGCTGCCGATGACCGCCGCGGGCAATTTGTCTGGGAGTCGGGCGAGAATGTGTTTCAATTTCAGCTCGGTCGCGGCCAGGTGATCAGGGGCTGGGATTTGGGTGTGCCGTGCATGCTCGTCGGCGAAACGCGCGAACTGGTGGTAGCCCCTGAACTGGCCTACGGCGCAGCCGGCCGCGGGGACGCGATTCCGCCGAATACGCCGCTGATTTTCACGATTGAGCTGCTGAAGTTAACGTCGCCCGACTAATGCAGCGCTTTCTTGCCAGGGCACTAATGCAATTTCAATGCGGCGATTGAGGCTGCGCCCATAGCGCGTCGCGTTGTCGGCCACCGGTGTTGCCGAACCCCGGCCTGAAATCAACAGGCGATTCGCATTGATTCCGCCAAGCATCAGGTAGTCTCCGACTGCCCGGGCGCGCTCAAGGCTCAATCGCTGGTTGAGCGACTCAGGTCCTGAGGCATCCGTGTGCCCGGTAATCGAAATACGAGAATCGGGACAGGTGGCTGCCAGGGTGATCACCCGTTGCAGCCGCGGGTAGGCGGAACTGCGAAAAACGGCGCTGGATTCTTCGAAGTTGATCGCCCCGGCATCGAAATTCTCAAAAGCACGCCGGCAGACTTCCATTACGTCGATGGACGCGTTGACAATCAAAGTATCGGTCTCGAGCGATACGTTCGTGGGAATCGACGCCTGCACTGCACCAAACCGGCTTGCCCAATCGAACGCCTGCCCCGTAACGCCGTGAATTTCGATTGAGTCGGTGCTCATCCGCGCGGTCGATGAATCTGTCTCTGCCAGCAGGTAGAGAATCTGTCCCGTCATGTCGGCCCAGTATTCCGGCACCACCCCCAGAGGCTCAAACGACGTGCTGAGCACTGCGTGCGGATACGCGCTCCGTGCCAGCTTCAGCAGGTCTTGTTCGTGTTGCGCGGATTGCGTGTGGCCCGCGAGCTGCAGATCACCCTGATGCCAGCGAATTTCGAAGACAGGCGTGACCGCGGGAGGCAGGTTTGCAGGAGTCGGCAGGTCGCCGGCGTCGTTGCCGGCAAGCCGGCTCAGTACCAGCCCGG
>DDIP01000338.1 GCA_002338605.1 Proteobacteria bacterium UBA1847
TGCTCTGCCGCCCCAGCCGCGACCTTGCTGACCGTCGGGCTCAATCCCGCGGCGCCATGCCGCGGCACTACCAGCGCGTCTACCCCGGCAGCATCGGCTGTCCGCATGCACGCACCCAGGTTGTGCGGATCCTGGACGCCATCGAGCACGAGCAGCAGCAACGGCGCAGCATCCTGCGTCTGCAGCCTCGCTTCGACCATGCTCCGAAGGCCGGCCTCATCCAGAACAGTGCTGCGACGAACCTCGGCAATCACCCCCTGGTGGCGCGAGTCGCCGCTCATTTGGGCAAGGCGCGCACGATTCGCTGGCTGAACGTCTATCCCGCCTTTCTGCGCCGCCTTGATGATCGCCGAAACGCGCGGATTGGCAGTCTGATATTCCGCGAAAATACGCCGTATGTCGGACGGAGCCGACGCAAGCAGTTCCTCGACGGATCGCAAGCCGGTGACGTATTGCGCTCGACTCATCGGCGCCGCCTGTTCGTTACATCGGCGTCGTCATCCACGGGTCGGAAATCAATCTTCCGCGTATCCATATCCACCTTGTGAACTCGCACCCGCATCTGGGCGCCGAGGCTGTATGAATGGCCGCTGCGTTCGCCTATCAGGCGTTGGGCACCCGCATCATACTTATAGTAGTCATTAGCAAGACTGGTCACATGCACCAGCCCGTCCGTCATCAACTCGGTGATCTGCACGAACAAGCCGAAGTTCGTGACGCCGGTGATCACACCGTCAAATTCTTCGCCAAGATGGCCCTCCATATACTGACATTTGAGCCAGGCCTCAACGTCACGCGTGGCCTCCTCCGCACGCTTTTCGTGTGCCGACGCAATTGCCCCGAGGCGCTCCATTTCTTTCGGACTGTAATCGTACTTGCCGGGCTTGCCGCCACGGATGATATGCCGAATCGCTCGATGAACCAGCAGATCCGGGTAGCGCCGGATTGGCGATGTAAAATGCGCGTAAGACTCGAGCGCCAATCCGAAGTGACCGATATTGGTCGGCGAGTATTCAGCGTGCGTCAAGGACCGCAGCATCGCCATGGAAATGGCGGCGCTGTCAGGTCGGTCCCGCACCTGCTCAATAATTTTTGTGAAGTGACGGGGCTCCACATGTTCCGGGTGCGCAACCTTCAGACCCAGGGATACGAGGTACATCCTGAGGTCATTAAACCGGTCCGGGTCGGGTTTCGGGTGTACACGATAGAGGCCGGGAATCCGGTTCTTTTTGAGAAATCTGGCTGCCTCGACATTCGCCGCAATCATGCATTCCTCAATCAACCGGTGCGCGTCATTGCGTGGCACTACTTCGATAGAATCGATTTCACCGTCCTTGTTCAGCTTGAACCTGGTTTGCGGCAAGTCGATTTCGATCGCACCACGACGAGACCGTGCCCTGGCGAATGCCTGAAAGAGATTGTGCAGTTCCCGAACTGGCTTGTGCAGATCTTTTGGCACCGAAGTATTCGACTTGCCGGTCAGAAAATCGTTGACCTCGTCGTACGTCAGGCGCGCTTTCGATTTCATCACTCCTTCGAAGAAGCTCGCACGAGTAACCTTGCCGTTGTGACCGACACGCATGTCGCAGACCATGCACAGCCTATCGACATTCGGATTAAGCGAACACAACCCGTTCGACAGTACTTCCGGCAGCATGGGAACAACTCGATCCGGGAAGTAGACCGAGGTTCCGCGAATAACAGCTTCCTTGTCGAGAGCCGAACCAACCGATACGTAGTGAGCGACATCGGCAATTGCGACCAACAGCCGCCAGCCGTTGTCCGTTTTTTTGCAATAGACGGCGTCGTCAAAATCGCGGGCATCCGAGCCATCGATCGTAATGAGATCAACGTCACGTAATTCGGTTCGTCCGGCATGAGATGCGCTGGTGACCTTGCTACCAAAACCGGCCACCTCCTTCTTTACGGTAGCGGGCCACTCGTATGGAATGGCATGGGCATGAATCGCGATATCCGTGGCAATGCCCTTGTCGCCTGGCTTGCCGATAATCGTCACAATTCGGCCAGTCGCTTGTTCGACCTGGGTCGGGAAATCCAGGATTTCCGCGACCACCATATCACCATGTCTCGCCTTTGCCGCTTCGCCTTTGGGAATCAGAATGCGATGTGACAGTTTCGCGTTGTCCGGCAAAACGATGCCGATACCACGTTCGCGAACAAACTGACCGGCAACCTGCCGGGTGCCGCGATCCAGGATATCGACCAGCTCACCCTCGGCCCTGCCCCGCCGATCCAGTCCCTTGATGCGAACTGCAACCCGGTCGCCATCGAACAGCGACCGCATCTCGCGAGCTGACAAATAGATATCCTCAGGGTCTCCATCGTCTCGAATCACGAAGCCGAATCCGTCGCGATGGCCACTCACCTGGCCGGTCACAAGGTCAAGCTTGGCCGTCAGGCAATACTCGCCACGTCGATTCTCGAGAATTTGTCCGGCCCGGACCATGCTTTGCAGCCGATCAACGAGCTGTGAGCGCATGCGTTGTCCCTTCAGGTCGAAGGCTTTCAAGATCGGTTCCGCCTTCAGCGGCTTGCCAACGTCCGTGAGGAAGTCGATCAGCTCGTTCTGGCTGGGAACCGGGTGTTTGTATGGCCTGGTACCAGCCTGCTTCGCCGTCGCCGTCTTGTGCTTGGGCTTCGCGGTCTTTCTGGTTGTGCTTTTGCTTTTCGACGTCTTACCTGGCAAGTGAATGTGCTCCGTTTCTGGGGATATAAGGCCCGATGATTGACAGACCGAGGCCGCTTTGAGTACAGTGCGCCACCCCGTCGTACTGCAATTGTACGCGGTTTTCGTACCTGCCGAGGTGGCGGAATTGGTAGACGCGCTAGCTTCAGGTGCTAGTGACCTTATGGTCGTGGAGGTTCAAGTCCTCTTCTCGGCACCAGATCGGTGACGGCCCCATCCGGGGCCGTCAATGTCTCTGAAGATTGCAAGCACATCCCTGAAGGCCCGCCCTTGTCTGGTGTAGAGTGTACCGGAGCTGACAGCGTAGAGAGTTATCGATGGCTGACCCGTTGCTCCAGGAAACCGTTAGAGCGTCGCCGTTCTTCGAACTCGACCGCTACGCTAGACTAAGCCTCGCATTCTACCTGCTGCTCATGATCGTACGGTTCGGCGTACTGGACCCCGCATCACAGACCTTTTTCGACACTTACCTGGCCGAACCATTTTTGCTCGGCACGCTGGTGATCATGCTGAGTCGTCAGATCTACCGGTCGAAAGAAGCTTCCTTCAGGTTTTTTTACGCAATCGTGTTGACCGGATTTGCTGCCTGGCTGTCGGTCAGCTTGCTGCACATTGGCGACACAGATCTACAGTCCACAAATATCCAGCTGCTCCGTGACCTGCTTTTCATGCTGTTCTCCGCTGCGATCGTCGTTGCGATCGAGCTTCGACTCGACACTTTCCATACCGAATACTGGTTTCGACGCCGTAGCCTCCATGCATTGGGCGGTTTTCTACTCGTTTACGCGGCATTCAGCTATTTCGCAATCGTGCCGCTCTACTCCGATTCTGTTGGCTACAACACACCCTATGCACTGTACGCCGCCGTGGATTTATTCCTCGCGATGCGTTTTTTTACCGCAGTAGCACAGGTGAAGGACAACACCTGGCGCCTGACTTACGCTCTTTTCGGCATTATCTTTTTGCTTATCGTCGTTGCCGACGTACTGGCCTTCGCGTACAGAAATGCTCTGCTCGATTATGAGCCCAACAGTCTCGCCAACCTCGTTTGGTATTTATGGTATCCGCTAGCCTATGCTGCTGTTAGCAGGTTGCCTGTTCAATCAGCACAGTCGTCACAGCAAACCGACTCACAGGTTCTCGATTCGGCAACCGGTGGGCTGCTGGTGTTCGGGCTTGCACTGCCATTGATACATGTCACGGGTTACGGTATGTCGTTTTTTGACAACCATCTCCGCGATGCTCGCGATATTCTCGTTGGTGTGTGGATTGTGCTTATTACGATGCTGTTCTCCGGCGTCTACTATTTCGTCACTCGCCACATATCGAAACTGGACCGCGAGCGGGAATTAGCCGAAGACAAAGCGAGCAAGCTCGAGAATCTGCTTGAAAGGGAAGTCCGGCTCAGATTATTGGGTCGCCTTTCAGCCGGTCTCGCGCACGATTTCGGAAATTCTCTGTTCGCTATCTCGACTCATGCAAAAGCGGTTGAAGATCGGCACAACAATGGAACTCCGCTTGAGAAAAGCCTGGCAGGACTAAAGCAGGCGATTCGGTACGCGCAGGAACTGGTCACGAAATTGAGTTTGGCCGGCGCAGCGGACACGACGGCCTCTGCAATCGTTTTCGACATTTGTTCGGAAGTGGAACAAGCAATCCAGGTTCTCGCGCCCACCCTCGGAGCTGACATCAAGCTGCACTACTTGCCCCGGCCCGAACCCATTTTGGTCCGCGCTGAACGATCAATGGTTCAACAGGTTCTGACAAACTACGTTTACAATGCCGTGGACGCAATTGAAGGACGAGGTCACATCGACATTTCGATCAATACCTACCCGGTCAGGTCACATTGCAGCTCTTGCGGCGACGAAGTATCCGGTGAGTATGCTGTCCTGACAGTAAAAGATGACGGTCCCGGAATCGATGCGGCAGTGATAGACAATATTTTTGAGCCGCTGATCACGACAAAACCGCTCGGCAAGGGCAGCGGACTCGGCCTGGCCATGATTCATGCAATCATGCACAGAATTAACGGGCACGTTGGAATACGATCCACACCGCAGCAAGGCACCAGTTTTTCTGCGTACTTTCCAATCCAGCGCCGACTGTGACATTCGTTTTTGATGACCTGGGATCAATCGCCGACGATCAACCGGGCCGATCCTTTTTATAGTAGCGGCCAGGCCACCAGTTCCATCGACCACCCAGTTTCAGCAAAGCCGGTCCGATGGCCAGTCGAACGATGGTTGCATCGATAAGAATCGCCGCGGCGAGCCCGAAACCGAGAATCTTAACAACCAGAAATTCTCCCAGCGAGAACCCAATGAAGACGACCAGCATAAGGAGTGCTGCACTGGTGATGACGCGCCCGGATTTTGCGAGCCCATCGACAATTGCTTCGTCATTGCTGCTTCCGTCTTCGACGGCTTCGACAACCCGCGCGAGCAGGAAGACCTCGTAGTCCATGCTCAACCCGAATACCACGCAGAACACAATGATCGGTACAGCCGGGAAAAGACCGTCCAGGGGTTTGGCGACTCCGAGGTACTCAGAACCGTATCCGTACTGAAAAACGAGTACGGTCAAACCCATAGCGGCGGCAACCGATAATAAATTCAGGAGCAGTGCTTTTGTGGCAGCGAACAAAGAACGAAACCCCGCAAGTAACGCAACGAACGAGCCGAGCAGTATGAATGCGATGACGCGCGATACATTTCCCCCAATCGCGTGCTGGTAGTCCGCGTTGAGTGCCGGCAGACCGCCGACCAATATTTTTACGCCGCCGGGTCCACCGATCTCTCCAGGATCGAAATCCCGGAGTTCCTGCACGTAGCGCATCAGCTCACCCGCCGAAGCATTCTCGGACGGAATGATCTCAAATGCCGCATACCGTTGATTTCCACTGATGTACGCTGCTCGAACTTCATCCGTGAGGTATGCAATCTGCGCCTGTTCGGCATTCTCCAGGTCAAGCAATTTCGGAATCGATACTATTCGGGCGACACGCTCGTCTGTCGAAAGTCGGTCCGTCAAGCCAATGAGGGTCTGCCACCCGGCCAGAGAATCTGATGCAATACCCTCCGGAAACTCAAGCACAACGCGTATTGCCTGTACGATGCCGCTTTGACCATATCGATGCAGCGCGATCGCGCCACGCGTCGAATCCATCTGCACAGGCAACCAAGGCTCGCTGGGTATATCGCTACTGATATCCCTGGCCTGCCATGCCAACGCGATGAGCGGCAGGCCGAAAAACAACAGCACTTTGACGGGCTGCGCAACAACGCGTTGCCCCCAATTGCGCCATTGCGCTTCGGTGAGCAACTGCCGGCGCGGCAGACTGAAGCGACCTGCCTCCACCCGGTGACCCAGGAAAGTCAGCAACGCGGGCAATAGCAGTGTTGCCAGCGCAACCGAAAAAGCCACCACCAGCAAGCCACCGGTTGCAATCGAGCGAAGCTCGGTCGCCGGGACATACAAAAGTGCGCCAAAGCCGATTGCCACTGCCCCGCCGGACAGAAGTATTGTATGGCCTGCGGTTTGCAGCGCTGCGATCGCGGCGGCTTCGGGCGATGAGTGATGCAACAGCTCCTCGCGATACCGGCTGATCATCAACAAAGTGTAATCGATGCCAAGTCCGAGCCCGATCATCGAAACGATATTCTGGAGCAACACCGTCATCGGCCAGAATGAGGTGATCAGCACGGCTGCACCCAGGCTACAGGCAATACCGAGCCCGGCGATGACCACCGGACACAACGCCGCAGCAAGGCTTCCGAAAATAACAAACAACAGAACAAGCGCGATCGGCATTACCCGACGTTCGGCGGAAGCCGCATCACGGGTGCTGGTCTGTCGCACGTCGTAGTCGAATGCCGCGGCGCCGGTCCACACAACGTCAGCGTCGGGATAGCGGCGTCGCAGCTCCGTGGCAAATGGCGCGGTCGATTCCCTTAGCCTGATCACTACTTCATCCATGCGCAGGCTGGCCGGATCAATCGCGACCAGGATGAACGTACCGTCCGGGCCTTTGAATATTTCGTCTGTCGTGTCGAGATAAGAGAAAATCTTTTCGACATGATCCATCTCCAGAACCACGTCCACTGCGTCAACAAGAACGTCCAGCCCTGCATCCTCGTCAAGCGGGGGAATTCCGCTGACAACCAGGATCAGGCTCAATGAAAACGGTGCATCAAACTCGTCAGACAACAGGTCTTGGACATGTTCTGCTTCGCTATCGCCAATCGCGGAACCTCCAACCTCAAGTCTGCTTCCTATTTGAAGTGAGAACGGGATAAGAACAGCGGTGATTACCAGGCAGATCGCAACCACCCATAGGCGGCAGCGGACAATACTTTCAGCGATCTTGCCGGTCACCTCAATTCCTGGGCTGCAACCGCACAGTGGTAATCGAATCGTGGATCGTATGTCAGCATGTCAATCGCACGCGATATATCCAGCGTATGGCCATAGGCCACTTGCTGCACCAGGTAACGGCTGGGTCGCGGCGCATGCTTGGCGCCAACCGCCCGCCAAAGATTCTCGGCGATGCCTGCGAGCATCCAGGCTGAACGATGTGGCAGGTGTACGAGCCGTGTCGGATGACCCTCTCGTTGCAATAGGGTTTGCAGAAGGTCATCAACGGCTACTGCATCTCGGTCGGCAATATTGAAAAAGCCAGTGGCGGATCGGCATTCAATAGCACGCGTCACGGCATGCGTGAGATTCAGAATATGCGTAACGGACACGCGATTTCGACCGCTGCCCGGAACCACGAGGCAGCCAAATCGACGCGCTGCGATGACCCGTGGCATCAGTGTTGTATCACCGGGTCCGTAAACGATATGCGGACGCAGGATTGCGGCATCCGGCCGTTCGGCCATCAGCAGGGCTTCGGCCTGCGCCTTTGATCGGGCATAGGCCGTCAGCAAGCCAATCCCCGTCTGCGCGTCTTCCGCCAGGTGAGTCACATCCTGACGGCATGCGTACACACTCGCACTGCTGACATGAACGAATCGCTCCGCATCTTTGAACGTCTCCAGCACGCGCTCAGTTCCGTCCACATTGGTGCGCTGGAACTTCTCATCGTCACCCCAGTCGCCGACCAGGGCCGCGCAATGCACAATGGCATCGACGATCGGTCTTTGTGTGAGTGGATTCCGGATATCCCATTGCCGGTAATTGGGCAATAACATCGACGTACTGCCTTCGCAGCGGCGCCCAAAGGCGAATACAACGTGGCCTTGTCGGGTCAATTCGCCAGTGACGGCACCGCCGACAAAGCCACTCGCGCCCGTTACCGCAATTCGCATTGTGATTCACCCGCTATGCGCTCTCGAAGCGCTCGCTTGTCGACTTTTCCGGAACGACCTGAGATTGGCAACTGCATGAACACGATGCGATCCGGCAAGGCTGACGTATCGATACGCATGCCGCCGTGCCTCAGTTCGCGCTGAATCTTACTTTCGATCGCCACGGCTTCATTGCCCGCTTCCAGTTCGACCACCAGCACGACTTGCTCATCTGCCAAACGCGGATCGAATATGCCAACCAACGCACAGCGTGCAACTCCGACAATTTTTTCGACAGCAGGTTCGTACAGCTCCGGGTAGATATTGACCTGGCCACGAATGATCATGTCTTTTTTGCGACCCAGCAGGACGATGCAATCATCGTCGATCCGTGCAAGATCGCCCGTTGCCAGCTCCTGGCACGGAGGCTGACCGAAATAGCCGGCGCATAGATTGGACCCAGTCAGAATCAGCTCGTCGTCCTCCGATACTCTCGCGCTCACGCCGTCGACACAAGCACCAACAGGATCACCGCGGCCCATATACTGCAGCTTGTCCTCGAGTGAAATTCGCGCGATAGGAAGAATTTCGGTCATGCCGTAGACGCACCATACCCGGACCGCATTCCCGGCCACTGCCCTGAAGCGTCGCAAGAAAGATTGACGTACAGGCGCGGCGCCAATCCAGATCTCCCGCACACACGATGGCACGTGCTCCTCGCTGCTGTTCAGAAAGTCCGTGAATTGCTGCAATTCCGAACTGACGCCGAAAAACAATGTCACGTGATAACGCTTGATATCCCTGAACAATCGTCCCGGGGAAAACCGGGTCGCGGGCGGCATGACGACCATCGCACCCGAACAAAGTGCCGGCAGAATCAGGTGCATATCGCGCGCGTAGACAACGTCGTCTGCGGTCGCTGCCATCATCGACCCGGTAATGTCCAGCACGGCCAGCATCGAACGCCAGGAATGGACGACTGCCTTCGGCGCATCCGTTGTACCGGATGTGAAAACAATCATTGCCGGATCGTCCGGCGATGGCGTGACGCTGGCACCAGCACTTGCAGCAGCACCGCTGCGCTCCAGTTCCTTTGTCGACAGACCGGCCGGAACACCGGGTAGGCGATAGCCGACGTGGATGTGACGAACGCCGGTCAGTGCGGCAAACAATGGAATCCTGACGCCCAGTTTCGCGAACACGCGCCTGACCGGGCCGGGTCTTGCAATCGGATAGAGCACTGACTCGGCGACCACCCACCTGGGCGCCAGTAGCGACATGCGTGCCGCAAAAAGTTCGTCGCCCATGTGTGGGTCCAGCGGCACCAGGACACCG
>DDIP01000099.1 GCA_002338605.1 Proteobacteria bacterium UBA1847
TGGCCCTGCTCCGGACTCATGTAGTAGGGCGTGCCGAATATTTCGCCTTTGTCGGTAATCGCGTTTTTCAATTTCGCACTTTTTGCAAGCCCGAAATCGATCAAGGCGATCGTTCCGTCCTTGCGGAGCATAATATTTCCCGGCTTCAAGTCGCGATGCAGAATATGTTTTTCATGTACCGCCGCCAAACCGCTGGCGATCTGCCGAAGATAATTGACCGCCTTTGCACGTGATACGCCTTCATCAATTCGATTTCTGAGATCACCTCCATCGAGGAACTCCATGGCGATGTGAGCGTGGTCGTCACTAACACCGAGGTCATAAATCCTCACGACGTTGGGGTGGTCCAGTTCGGCAATCGTCTCGTATTCCTGCAGAAAGCGATCGAACGCGCCAATGCTGTCACCGCGTTCCGGCATCTGGCGCAGCACTTTCAGGACGACCTGCAGATGACTGGACTCGCGCTCCGCCAGGTAGACACCGGAATGTTCGGTTGAGCCCAGCTTGCGAATAAAGCGGTAACCTTTGATCAATGGATGGATGCCGATTTGCATGTCACCGACGAACAGGGATTTTGTCGATGCGATCCGTTCATTGGCCAATAGCACCTTGCCGAGGCTGACGATTAGCGAGTCGTGACGAATATGATTCCGCATGAAGAGTGCCGCCGGATTCATCGCTTTTGCCCGCTCCTCGTCATCCGCCGTGCCGAAATAAATCACCGGCGGAAACTTTTTGCGCTTCAGAAACCGCTCCAGAACCTCGACACCGTCGCGGTCATCGCCGTGTTTGCTACCCAGAAGGATGACGTCGTTACCGGCTCCGCCAAACTCGTCAGGGAGGTGGCCGGCTGCGGTTGGGTCATAAGCGGTAATTACTGCATCCGGCCAGTGCGTTGTGACGTGATGCATCAACAAGCTGCGGAACTCCGCCTGCTGGTCAATGATCATGAACCTGATGCTCATCGCGCTGTCCGCATTCGGTGCGTCCGCAACAAGCGCAAGTACTTATAATGCGATGACGTTCGACTCGCGGTCGCGATTCGACTGACGCTCCGCTTTCGCGGCGTCGTTGCGGCGTAACTCGAGCTCATGCAAATACTCGCTGGTAACATCTCCGGTCACATATTCACCCGAGAAGCACGAGGTATCAAACTCGGTGATATCGGAATTTCCGTGCCGCACCGATCGAATAAGTCCATGCAGGTCCTGGTAGATCAGCCTGTCGGCGCCGATCAGTTTTTCAACCTCTTCGACCGTTCGACCGTTGGCAATCAATTCAGACGCTGCCGGCATATCGATGCCATAGACGTTGGGATATCGCACCGGTGGTGCTGCCGATGCGAAGTAAACCTTTCGCGCACCCGCTTCTCGCGCAAATTTGATGATCTGCTTTGACGTCGTACCGCGCACGATCGAGTCGTCAACCAGCAATACGTTCTTGTTGCGAAACTCAAGATCGATCGCGTTCAACTTTCGGCGCACCGATTTCTGTCGCTCCGCCTGGCCGGGCATGATGAAGGTGCGGCCAATGTACCGGTTCTTGATAAACCCTTCGCGATACTTGACACCCAGGTGGTAGGCGACCTGCAATGCTGATGTTCTGCTGGTATCGGGAATCGGAATTACGACGTCAATATCGTGATCCGGAAATTCCCTGACAATCTTGCCGGCAAGCTCTTCACCCATGCGCAGGCGAGTCTTGTAAACCGACAGGTTGTCGAGAATCGAGTCGGGTCGGGCAAAATAGACGTATTCGAAAATACACGGCGTATGGCGCACGACTCCGGAATAGTCGTTGCAATGAAATGTGCCGTCATTTTCAATAACAACGCATTCGCCCGGGTGGACGTCACGAAGCCTTGAGTACTGCAACACATCGAGTGCGACGCTTTCCGATGCGACCATTGTCGACTTGCGACCGTGACGATCGCGCTCGCCAAGAACCAATGGACGAATACCGTTGGGATCGCGAAACGCCACGATGCCGAATCCGATGATCATCGCGACCACGGCATAACCGCCCCTGCAGCGCCGGTGCAATGCTTCAATTGCATCGAACACATTTTGAGTCGTGAGCTTGGCGTTAACACGAACCTGCAATTCGTGAGCAAGCACATTGAGCAGAACTTCGGAATCGGAATTGGTGCTCAGGTGGCGGCGATCCTCGCAAGTCAACAGGCCGGCCAGTTCGTCGTGATTGGTCAGATTTCCGTTATGTGCGAGGCAGATGCCGTACGGTGAATTCACATAGAACGGCTGTGCCTCCGAAGACTTCGAACCACCCGCAGTCGGGTAGCGCACGTGGCCAATACCAACGTTGCCGTCAAGCATCAGCATGTGACGATTTCGAAAGACATCGCGCACGAGGCCATTGCTCTTGCGCATTTTCAGTCCACTTTCGTCACCCCAGGTCACGATGCCCGCTGCATCCTGCCCGCGATGCTGCATGACCGTCAATGCGTTGTAGATTGACTGGTTGACTGGCTCTGGGCTAACAATTCCGACGACGCCACACATAGTTTGTCTCTACAGTTCAGCCGGTATTTCGACCGGCAGTGCTTCGGCCGCTTCATCCGGCACAATAAGTTCGTATCCCTTGGGCGCCATGACCTTGATCCAGTCCGCGACCGCCTCGAAATGCGGCAGCAGTCTCGACTTCAGCCACCAGTCGTCGTTATCGAAACCGGCGAATTGGCCGCCGATAACGAACAACGCTGTCAGCAGAATTCCCCTCAGGATGCCAAACAACGAGCCCAGCAGGCGATCGAGTCCACTGAGCACCGACAGGCGCACCAGTTTCGAGATTCCCCAGCCGAGCAGTCCACCGATCGCCAGGACAACGCCAAAAACCAGCAGCCGGCCGAACCACATTTGCAGTTCTTCTGAACTCAACCAGGAATCTGAAACATTACCGACAGCCGGACCAAAATAGAGTGCGGCCCAGATCGCAATTACCAGGGTTGCAATTGAAATGGACTCTTTTACGAATCCGCGCACAAACCCAACAATGATGGAGATGGTCAGCGCAACGGCAATAATGATGTCGATGATTGCCATCGAAAATGTCGTCTCAGTTTGGCACGGGCAAGATTGGCACGGATTCTAGCAGATCATCAGGGATGCGGTAGAACTTGTCCTTTGTGTCCGACTTTGGCCAGCCTGGCCGCCATCTGCTCGGCCGCCGCCCGGTCTTTTTGCGGGCCAATCCGCACCCGGTGCAACTGGCCACTGGCCGTCGATAGCTGGCTCAGAAATGCGGCGTAGCCTTGCTTGCGAAGATCGGCAGCCAGTTTCTCGGCATTCTCCTTGT
>DDIP01000286.1 GCA_002338605.1 Proteobacteria bacterium UBA1847
AACGGATAGTGGGCGTCGCAAGATGACGCAGCAGCCACACGGCTGACCGTCAGCGCGAGAACTGCAAGCGAAAGTGAAAATCTTGTCACGGAATACTCCGGCGCGCTACGTTTAAAAGCACTGGATTCATCTCGAATCTCAGCGCCTACAATCCACCTCGGCGGCCAGGGCACCAAGTTGTTGTGGTGTCACCGCTCCGACTACGTCAATGCCCTTTTCTGCCTAAAAAGTCGAAATCGCGATGGTCGTGTTGAGGCTGACTTCGCCATCGACAGATCCGACATCCTAGTATACGCATTCTCCGATGGGGTCACCTACCTGCGTCACCAACCATATGAGTCTGTTCGACAACTGAAGCTGACGTATCGCCAAAGTTCCAGACCGTGAATAGCACAAGGTGAGACGGCCAGCCGAAAATTGAGTGTGGGCCTCGCGAAAATTGGGTAGCGAAATGCCCGTTTAATAAGGGTTGCCGACTCGTTTCCTGGGTTACGCTGATGTGGTCGAATGGAACTCAGGAAAACACAATGCCGCCAACGATGTATGGACGTCGAGTCACCAGGTTTCGAGAGATATTCCTCTTCCTGTTCCTGATATTTGCATCGAGCACAGCGACAGCTCAATCAAACTGCAATGCCACCTACAAATTTGACGGCAACCTGGCCGACTCGAGTGGCAATGGCTACGACGGAGCCGCTTTCGGTAAGAACGATGAACCCGCCGCGCCACAATTCGGCGAAGGAATCAGCGGACAGGCGATTCGGTTCGACGGTAGGACCGGCGTATACACGGATCTTGATCTGCATTTCGACATATGCCCGCAAGTCACCGTAACCGGGTGGATAAGGCTCGACACGCAGGAACCGAATGGGACGCACTACATTTTTTCTGTCGGCGACCGGAGTCCTCTCGGCATCTCATTGTACAACGGTTCAGTTGTGCTGCACGGCCGCGGGGGTGGACTGCAATCAAAGAATTCGCTTCGTGATCGCCGAGTCTGGTTCTTCTTCGCCGGTGTTTACGACTTTGATGCCAAGACCCTTCGCCTTCGGTTCCGAAACAGGACTGTCGAAGGAACGTTGCCCGAGTCACCAAGAGAACCGGCTGGTCAAACTTTCTTTGGCGCTCGTGACGAGCGGCTGACTTCTCCCGCGAACGATATCTACCTCGACGAAGTGAAGATATTTGGTCGTCTTTTAAGTGACGATGAGATTAGCCGAATTGCGGCGCAAGTATCATCCAAGCCTTGGCTCACTGCGGTTGCGCACGGCGCTGTACAATCTTCCGGTGCGCAACCGACAATTTCGCTGCCGGACAGCGCAAACGGGAATCGACCACCAATCGGTCCAACGACGTTGCCGGGCAATGAATTGAGTAGCGGTCATGACGGTGCCGGGTCCGGTGGCGAGCCGGACGAATCTCCGACAAATGCGAGCTTCAGCGTCGACGGCGAGTGGGTTCGGCGCGACAGTAACAACGGCCGAAACGATGGAATGCGAATTACTGTCAGTGGCGGCCAGGCGGTGCTGTCCTACGTCCCGTCGACAGCCTCGAACAACTGGCACGAGGGGGAAATCCTCTGGCAGGACATTGATAGCAAAGGCAAGGTGCAGGTGCTGGGCAGCAATAATGCCTACTACGATGCGGAGATTGTCGTAGAGTCCGCCGACATCGTACACATTGATATCGACGCCAACGGACCAGGAAACGATCAGACCTGGGAACGCGCGACCCCTGATAATCTTGCAGACCGTGTCGATCCGGATGCACCTCTGACGGATCAGGGCCCGATGCTTGACCCTGGACCAGCCGGTGAGCGCGGCATGGATCCGGGGCTGACTGCTCCAGACAACCCGCCAACGGTCTCCTACGACCCAGGCGCACTACCGCCGGAATTTCGCACCAAAGAGATAATTTGTGAAGCCACAACCAGTGCCCAACCGAGGGTCTATCGGCGTGGGTCTTTTCCCAAAGACTTTATCGCGGCAATAGGTAAAGCAAGAGAATGCGGTCTTCGCATCAACGTCGCCGCGCTCAATCGATCCGACCAGTGGATCGTCGCGACAAGCGGCCAGATTGCACATAGTACCAACCTGCCGTCGGATCTTGTGACGGCGCTGGGCGAATTTGAGAACAACTACGGCGGTCTGGATGCCGCCGATATCGGCGAGGACGGTGGCTGGGCGATTGTTTCGGGAAACAATATCGAGACCGGAAATCTTAGCGTCAGCGTGGCGGCCCAAATCGAGAGTTTCGCAACAGGGTCCGCCAACGCCATCTCACTTGATTTCTATCCTGGTGACAGTAGTCGTTGGGTTGCCGTCAACGCGGATGGCTTCGTCCGCAGTTCAGGGCTGAGCAACACATTTGACTCGGCCTTGCCGAATCGCAGCCTGACTCAACGCGTCGTACACCAGGTACGCTTGGTGGACCCGGGATGGTTGATACTTGGATCGGATTATTGGTATTCAACCAATAAGGTGGCGGACGCAACGCTTTCAGAACTGAAATCGCGACAGCAATCCGGCATGCGGCTTGATCACGTTGTGTTTGGTGATTCGAGTGCCGACTATCTGATGTACTCCACTGGCCCGGAACCCAATCGAGCCGGCGACCCGCTCTATCAGATCGAACATGGCGTCAATAACCAGACAATTTGGGCGCGCATGCAGCTGTATGACATACCGGCAGTGTCCATCGCTATGGTTCGCAACAACGAGATTGCGTGGGCACGCGCCTATGGTATTCGCAATGCTAATGAGCCGGAAAGCTACGCTAATGTCGAAACGACATTCGATGCCGCGTCAGTATCGAAGCCGATTGCGGCAGTCGGCCTGTTGCAACTTGTGGAGGACGGGAAACTCAGCCTGACCGACGCCGGAGTTCTCAATGACCTCGATGAGCTATTCGACGATTCGCAGCAGGCGAGTTTTGATCAGCTTCAACCCAATGTCGGCAACCTGGTCCAGCTGCTTCAGCACTGTATAGACATTGACTATTTCAACGCCAACAGCGCGGCGGAATACGACGTGAACTTGAGTATCCCCACGACGACACAGATGATCCTTGGCTCCGGTGGTGTTCAAACTTCAAGCGATCATCGTCTCGTTCGAGGCAACAGTACAGGCGTCGCGTCGAGTTACACGTCGGCCAACTTTATGCTCGTCCAGGGGCTAGTCGATGTTCACGGCGGCGGTTTCCTGAATCACATGGAGCCGCTGCTTTCGAGTCTTGGTATGGACAAGGCGACATATCGCTGGCCGTACTCAGGGCAAAACTCCGGAAATTTCGCCCGCGGATACGACGGAAACAACGTGACCGACATGGTCGGTTACGGTGAATACGCTGCGGCCAGTCTCGTCTCAAGACCGATCGACATTGCTCGTTTCGTCATAGGCATTAACGAGGCGCTGTCGGACGCGTCCGCGACAGAGCCACTCTCCAACGCAATGGCGCGCCGCTTTGTCGGCCTTGATGGTGTGAACGACGCGACGAACGACTATGGCACGTGCGCCGACAACAGTTTTGGAACACAAGAATGGGGACTGGGCGTACGTTTCGGCACCGGATGGAATTCAACTTTCAGGCCCGCAAACAGGTTCTATTCGCACGGTGGCTGGCATAATGGCTACCGGGCACGCATGGTCGGCCTGAACGGCATTCAGAGCGGACTTGTCATGTTCGCAAACACCCACGAGCGAAACTCGGCGAATCGAATGGTGGCGGACGTTTTTTTCGGTGAGCTGGCCCTGGCGGTCATTGCAGCCTATGGTCTGTAAGCGGCGATTCATGAACAAACGAGAATCAGGAAAAAATGATGCTGTTGTCGTGGCAATTGCAGCGTTTTTTCTTATCGCGACTGGTACTCGGGCTTCTGCAGCGACTTGCGACGCCCACTATCCGTT
>DDIP01000140.1:0-594 GCA_002338605.1 Proteobacteria bacterium UBA1847
CCTGGCGCTGCGAGTCATTGAAGTATGCAGGAACCGTGACAACAGCTTCTGTCACTTCCTCACCAAGGTAATCCTCGGCGGTCTTTTTCATCTTCATCAGGACGCGCGCGGAAATCTCCGGCGGCGCCATCTTCTTTCCATTTGCCTCAACCCAGGCGTCGCCGTTGTCTGCTTTGACGATTTTGTAGGACACCATGCCGATATCGCGCTGCACGACTTCATCGTCGAACTTGCGTCCTATCAATCGCTTGACGGCGAATAAAGTGTTACCCGGGTTCGTGACCGCCTGGCGCTTTGCCGACTGGCCAACCAGGACCTGATCGTCCTTGCTGAAGGCAACAATCGACGGGGTCGTGCGATCGCCTTCACTATTTTCGATAACCTTGGCGACACCGCCCTCCATGACTGCAACGCAGGAGTTCGTGGTACCAAGGTCGATACCAATAACTTTACCCATGTTCATACGCTCCGAATTTGTAAATAGGTTTAACTGGTCGTCTAGGTGGGGCCAGCGCACAGTGTTTCAAGCAGGAAAGCCCCTTTTTTCGTCCCGAAATCATGATTCTGAGGCAACAATCACCATCGCTGGCCGCT
>DDIP01000140.1:707-4819 GCA_002338605.1 Proteobacteria bacterium UBA1847
CTGGCCGCAACAGCCTGCCGTTCAGCGAATACCCCTTTTGCACCACCGTCATGACCGAGCCAGGTTCCACACCATCCGAGGGTTGCATGCTGATTGCATCGTGGTTCTCCGGGTCAAACGGCTCGCCGAGGGGATCAATCTCCTCGATGCCGAATTGCTGCATTGTCGAACCGAGTACCTTCAAGGTCGCAGCGCTTCCTTCCAGCAAGCTTTCGATACTCGCGTTCTCGGCGCTGGCGATACCCATCTCGAGACTGTCGCGGACTGCCAGCAGCTCCTTGGCAAAACGCTCAAGCGCGTAACGACGGGCATTTTCGACATCCCGAGCCGCTCGCTTGCGGACATTGTCCAGTTCCGCGGCAGCCCTGAGGTAATTGTCGTAATTCTCGTCCGCCCTGGCTCGCAGGGCTTCCAGCTCCGACAGCGGCTCCCGATTGCCCGAACCGGCACCGTCCGGTGCTTCCTGATTGCCGTTATCGGTGCTTGTCACCTCTGTCTGCTCGACAACATCATCGTCGGGGCGTTCGGCTTGTCCATTCATCAAATACAGCTCCAAAGTTCAGGCATCGAGCGCCGAAGACCCGCTCGACGCGCAGAAGACGTCCGCAGTTTGGGGACGGGACAGCAAATATCAAGAGCCAGGGTCAAAAAACTGGGCACATCGCGCCAAAAGATGGCGCACTTAGCTATTTTGGCTCAGTGCCGACTCCAGCAAGCGAGCGGTAATATCGACAATTGGCACAACCCGATCGTAAGCCATGCGTGTGGGGCCAATGACGCCCAGCACGCCGATCGTGTCGTGATCAACATGATAGGGCGCAGTGATGACACTGCAGCCGTCGAAGATTCGGTATCCCGATTCCTCGCCGATGAAAATCTGCACACCGTTTGCATGAATGCTTCGATCCAGCAGATCGAGAATAAGGCGTTTGCGCGAAAAAGCGTCGAACAATCGGCGAAGCGTCTCGACGTCCGACAACTCGGCAAAATCCATCAGCTTCGTTTCGCCAGCAACCACGTACTTATTATCCTGGTCCGTCGCTCCATCCATCGCCGACTGTGCCACGGAAATGATTTCATGCATTGTCTGGTTCATCGAGTCTCGGGTGGTTTCGAGATCCTCCAACAGCTTCGTGCGTACCTGTTCCAGGTCCAGACCGGAGTAATGTTCATTGATAAAATTCTGGGCCTGTTGCAACTCTGACGCTGAATAATCGCGGTCTGTGTGCAAGATACGGTTCTGCACCTCGCGATCGTTCACCACCAGAATGACCAGAACGCGATTCTCGGACAATGGCAGAAATTCAATCTGTCTTAGTTTCACCTTTGGCGCCCTGGGTACTGTCACAACGCCCGCCATGCTGGTGATATCTGACAGCATGCTGGACACGGCACCGACGAGGCTTTCAGGGTTTTCCGACTCACCGCGAATCTGCGCACGAATTCTCCGAATATCGCCGTCACCGGGTTTTCGGTATCGAACCAGCGTATCGACGAACAACCGATAACCCTTCGGTGTGGGAATTCGCCCGGCCGATGTATGAGGAGCTGAGACCAGCCCCATGTCCTCCAGGTCGGACATCACGTTTCGAATCGTCGCAGGACTGAGATCGAGGCCGGCGTCCTTCGACAAAGTTCGCGACCCGACTGGCTGACCATCCCGGATATAGCGCTGAATCAACACGCGCAACAAATGTTGACCGCGATCGCTGGGTACAGGATTGGATGTATCAGCTGTCATGCTGAGGAAACGCTAGCAATGGCTTGGCGGTGGGTCAAGGGTTTGCCACAATCCATCAATGAGCCACTCCTTCAAGAAAATAGTGATTGTCGGTCGACTGGAAGATCCCCGGGTAACCGAGCCTCGGGACCTGTTGATCGCACACCTCAACAGTGCCGGCGTTGACCTGCTGCCGCCGGAGGAAATCGAACGTGCCGATCTTGTCATCGCCGTCGGTGGTGACGGCACGATGTTGTATGCAAGCCGACTGGCTCGCCGCTACGCCACGCCGATTCTCGGCATCAACCGGGGTCGACTGGGATTCCTCGCCGATGTGACCCCTGACGAAATGATTGATAGCGTCGATCATGTCCTCAAGGGCAACTATTCAACGGATTCCCGATTGTTGCTCGAGGCGCGCCTGATACAACCTTCGGGCAAAGAACAAGTCGCCTATGCGCTCAACGATGTTGTACTGCAGCGCCGGGAAACCGGACGCATGGTTGACTTCGAAACGCGCGTTGCCAGCCGTTACGTGAACACCCACTCAGGTGACGGCCTGATCATAGCCACGCCGACCGGATCGACGGCCTACGCCCTGAGTTGCGGCGGACCCATTATAGAACCGCACCTGGACGCTATTGTCATTGTCCCGGTCTGTCCTCACACACTCACAGACCGACCCATTGTTATTGCCGCCGACCGGTCCGTCGAAGTATCGCTGCTGGAACGCGATGACACCAAGGCGGAAATTACCGTTGACGGGTTTTCAATGGGCGGTATTACGCCAGACGACAAACTGAGAATATCGGCTGCAAACAAGCGGGTTACACTGGTACATCCGCCCGGCTATGATTTCTACGGTATTCTGCGCTCCAAGTTGTTTTGGGGACGCGACAGCCGAAACCGGGAAGGTTGAATAGCCGATGCTGATGAACCTGCAAGTACGCGACTTTGCGATCGTCGAGAAGCTCGACGTCGAATTCGACTCGGGCATGACGGTGCTCACCGGCGAAACCGGTGCGGGCAAATCTATTCTGGTCGATGCGATTGGGCTGGTTCTAGGAGAGCGCGGTAGTGCAACGCTGGTTCGAGGTGGCGCGAAGCGGGCCGAATTTGCCGCTGAATTCGACATCTCGGCCCTGCCATTGGTGCAAACCTGGCTTGGCGATAACGCGCTGGACCTTGATGGCGACTGCCTGCTACGGCGCGTCGTCAATGCTGATGGTCGTTCGCGGGCGTTTATCAACGGCAACGCAGTCCCGCTCTCGAATCTCAAAAGTATCGGCGAGCTGCTCCTCGACATTCATGGCCAGCATTTTCACCAGTCGCTCGGCCGCCGCAGGGTGCAGCGCGATCTGCTCGATCACTTCGGCGATTTGCTCCTGCAACGCAACGACGTGGCAACGCGTTTCGCGGAGTGGACGGCCGTGGTTGAGCGCCTCAAGTCATTGCTCGATGCCGACGCCGATCGAGCGTCACGCCTTGACCTGCTGACCTTCCAGGTCCAGGAGCTGGAATCGCTTGCGGTTGACGATGGAGAAGCGCAGTCACTCGGAATCGAGCGGCAAAAGCTGCTGAATAGCGGCCGCCTCGCCGATGGGTTGCGCGCGGCTCTTGATGCGCTGATCGACAGCGATGATGGCAACGCGAACAGCTTGATCGCCGATGCCACCAGGTCCGTCCGGACCATATCTGCCTTTGACCCAGACTTGAGTCCGTTGCTTGAATTGTTGGAGACCGCGAGCATCCAGGTTGCTGAGGCGGCTGACTCTTTGCGCCGCTATGAAGACAGCATCGACATGGACCCGGGCCGGCGGGATTGGGTTGAGGAACGATTGGACTCGCTGCAGGCCGTCGCCCGAAAACACCGCGTCGAGACGAGCGATTTGCCGGACCTCGCAGTTCGATTGCAACATGAACTCGACGAACTGACCCATGCTGAAATCCGCGGCAAGGAACTCGAAAAGCAGGCGGCAGCGCTGCGTGACGAGTATCTGCAAAGTGCCGAAGCGTTGTCGAAAGCCCGGGCCAAAGCTGCGAAAGACTTTTCTGTTGCCGTTACCGAGACCATGGCGGGTCTCGGAATGCCGGGCGGCCTGTTCAAGGTCTCCCTGACGCGGCTGGATGAAAAATCGGCCCGCCCCTGGGGCATTGATGCGGTTGAGTTCCAGATAAGCGCAAATCCCGGCCAAGAACTGCAGCCGCTGGCAAAGATCGCCTCCGGTGGTGAATTGTCCCGAATGAGCTTGTCCATCCAGGTTATCGCGAGTGATGGCAGCGCGATACCAACAATGATTTTCGATGAGGTGGACAGCGGTGTCGGTGGCGGCGTTGCCGAAATGGTCGGTCGGCGATTGCAGGAGCTTGGTGCGAACCGGCAGGTCTTGTA
>DDIP01000140.1:4938-5179 GCA_002338605.1 Proteobacteria bacterium UBA1847
ATCACCTGCCGCAGGTTGCAAGCCTCGCAGACCATCATTTTCGGGTCAGCAAGGTCACTGACGGAAAATCAACCCGCACCGGCCTCAAGGTTTTGGATCATGACGAACGTATTGAAGAACTGGCGCGCATGCTCGGCGGCGTCGAAATTACCCGAACCACCCTGGACCACGCTGAGGAAATGCTGGCTGGGGCCCGTCAAAAGCGCGCCTGACTCCTCGGTGGGTCCGGCACGCCACGTTG
>DDIP01000227.1:0-2657 GCA_002338605.1 Proteobacteria bacterium UBA1847
TGTGCAGTGAAAGCAGCTGTAGACGCCGGGTCGATCAGCGATCGGCGTTACGAGAGTTTCAAGCGCGTGGTGAATCTGACTGAAAAACTCACACAGGGGCGTTTCTAGCGCTTAACCCGGCGGCCACTTCAAAGACCGCCCCCCCAGGACGTGCAGATGAATGTGGAAAACGGTCTGACCGGCTGCCGCGTTGCAATTCATGACCGCACGATAGCCCGCTTCCGCAATGCCCTCGGCTGCTGCGATCTCACGGGCTGCGGAATACAAGCTCCCGACAAGAGCCTCATCCGACTCTTCGATGTCGTTGAGCGTTGCGATATGTTTGCGTGGTATGACCAACACATGCGTTGGAGCCTGCGGGTTGATATCGCGAAACGCCACAGCCGTATCGGACTCGTAAACAACATCGGCCGGGATGTCGCCGGCAACGATTTTGCAGAACAGGCAATCAGAATTTGAAGTCATAATCAGTCTCTCGTCAGTCGATCGCGCGACGACCGTAAAAGGCGTGAGACAAGGTACCCCCATCGACGTACTCAAGTTCACCGCCGAGTGGCACACCGTGCGCAATACGGCTCGCGGCCACCTTATATTTCGATGCGACGTCCGCCAGATAGTGTGCTGTCGCGTCACCCTCAACAGTTGGGTTGGTCGCAATGATCAGTTCCCTTACCTCACCGTCGCCCAACCACTCCTCAAGCATACCGAGGCCGAGTTCGTCGGGGCCGATTCCGTCAAGCGGTGACAAGTGCCCCATCAAAACGAAATACAGGCCGCGAAAACCGGTAGCGTCTTCCAGAGCCATGACGTCGGCAGGCGATTCGACAACGCACAATTGCGTCGCATCGCGACCTTTGGCAGCACAGATGGAACACAGTTCGTGTTCGGTAAACATGCGACATCGACCACAATGACCAATACCGGCGACTGCCTCGGCCAGCGCTGTTGACAGGCCGCGTGCACCGTCACGGTCTCTTTCAAGCAAGTGAAACGCGATACGTTGCGCCGATTTCTGACCAACGCCAGGCATACACCGCAGTCCGTCGATCAAGCGCATAAGCAAGGGCGAGTACGACACTGGTTAGAACGGCAGTTTCATGCCGGGTGGCAGATTCAACCCCGACGCCATGCCGGAGAATTTTTCCTGTACGGTTTTTTCGACTTTACGGATCGAGTCGTTGAAAGCTGCAACAATCAGGTCCTCCAGCATTTCCTTGTCATCGCCTATCAGCGAATCGTCTATCTCAACGGCTTTTACCTGGTGCTGGCAGGTCATTGTAATCTTGACCATGCCCGCCCCGCTTTCGCCAGTCACCGTTATCGACGCCATTTCTTCCTGGGCCTTTTTCATGTTGGCCTGCATTTCCTGGGCCTGCTTCATCAGCTGACCAATGCCACCTTTCATCCTTTTTCTCCGGAAATTAATTCTATAGTGTCGGTCTTTAATTCGGCCCCAAACATCGTTTTCAATGTTTGCACGTTCGGATCGGCTTCCAGTGCCTGGCGAGCTTCTTCAAGCTTTTCGTCAGCCATTCGCGATTCCTGCTGTATGGGGGTTTCCGCTTTGGCCGCACCAACGATGATTTCGACCAGCAGTTTTTCGGCAAAGTGTTCCGACAATGTATCAGCGATTGCGTCCTTTCGTTGTTTTGTCAGCATTGACTCGGAGCGCGGGTCGAGACCCAGGTGCACGATGTTGCCTTCACGCCTCAGGAACGCGCAGTTGCTGGCCAGCAGCTTTACCGCGCCAGCCAATTTGAGCTCACCGACCAGTTCGCCCCAGTCCGGGTCTGACCAGCGCCGCGTCGTTTTTGCTGGCGCATCGTCTCCTGTTTCGCTTTTTGCGGCTCGAGACGACCTGGTCGTACCACTCACGGTATTTTTGGCCGTGCTCCTGGGGATCACATCACCGCCGGCGGACCCGGTGGTTTCAGCGGCCGCCGGCTTGAATGCCAGCATCCTCAACAAAGTCATTTCCGCGCCGCTGCGCGGATCGGGCGCCAGGTGCAAATCCCGACGACCCATCACTGCTACCTGGTAGTACAGTTGCACATCTTCTGTCGGCATGGCGTCGGCAAGCCCGGCGATCTCCTGTTCGGAAAACTCGTCTTCGCTGTCACAGCTTCCAACGACCTGGTAGACGGCGACCCGCTGCAAGTCGCGCGCCACGTCATCGAGCAACCGGGAGTAGTCGGGGAATTGTTCATCGATTTCGCGAATCGCTTCGATGATCCCCCTGGCGTCGCCACTCGCGAGCAGATGCATGATCCGCATGACATGATCCCGGTCGATGGTGCCGAGCATGGTCGCCGTCTGTTTCTCTTTGATCTTGCCACCGCAGTACGCGATCGCCTGGTCGAGCAGACTCAGCGCATCCCGCATGCTGCCGTCTGCTGCGCGCGCGAGCAAGGCAAGAGCGGCCGGTTCGACATCAATTTTTTCAGCAACGCAGATATGGGCCAGGCGATCGGCAATAAGCCTCGGCGTCATGCGTTTCAAGTTGAACTGCAGGCAGCGTGACAGCACGGTTGCCGGTAGTTTCTGCGGGTCCGTGGTCGCGAGCAGGAACTTTACGTGTTCCGGCGGCTCTTCAAGCGTTTTCAGCAGTGCGTTAAATGAACTCTTCGACAGCATGTGTACCTCATCGATGAGGTACA
>DDIP01000227.1:2762-2967 GCA_002338605.1 Proteobacteria bacterium UBA1847
CGATGAGGTACACCTTGTAGCGACCGCGAGCCGCGGCATATTGCACGTTATCCAGCAAATCGCGGGTGTCATCGACTTTCGTTTTCGATGCCGCGTCAACTTCGATCAGATCGACAAATCGACCTTCGTCTATTTCGCGACAGGCACTGCACTTTCCGCAGGGTTCGGCGCTGACTCCTGTTTCACAATTCAGTGCCTTGGCCAG
>DDIP01000309.1:0-9989 GCA_002338605.1 Proteobacteria bacterium UBA1847
CCAGAACGAGCCAGCTCTCGCCACTAAGGCCCGCCAGAAATTCAGCGGCAACAACAACCGACAAGGGATTCGCGTTGTAGGTGTCATCAAACAGCGCACACCCGTTGATTCCGGGGAGCGGCTGCAGGCGACCGCCGACCGGTGTCACACTTTCCAAAGCGTGCTGGATAGTTTCTGCGTCGATGTCCAGCGCTGTTGCAACTGCTGCTGCGGCACAGGCATTGCGGACATTGTGAATGCCGGACAGGGCCAACGACAGCGGCAGGGTTTCGTTCGGCAGATGCAACTTGAACCGGGATCCCGAGGCCGTTGTTACAATCTCGCTGGCACGAACATCCGCGGATTCCGAAAATCCGAAACTCAACATCGATACATCACTGACGAGCGAACACCAATAGTCGAAGTAATTGTCGTCTGCATTCAGGACGGCGACGTCGGGACGATCACTGTTCTGCAGGATCTCACCTTTAGCGTGTGCGACGCCCTCGATTGAACCGAATCCCTCGAGATGAGCAGCGCCAGCATTGGTGATCACAACCACATCCGGATTCGCCAGTGACACAAGGTAGGCAATCTCACCGGCATGGTTCGCACCCATCTCCAAAACCGCGAACTCATGGTCTTGCTCGATACGTGCCAGCATCAACGGCATGCCGATGTCGTTGTTCAGGTTGCCCTGCGTCGCGAGTGTCGGTGCTTTTATCCTGAGGCAGGCGGCAACCAGCTCTTTCAAGGTTGTTTTGCCATTGCTGCCCGTGATGCCTACGACGCGAACCTCCATGTTGCTACGCCAGGCAGCACCGAAACGTCCAAGTGCCAGCCTGGTATCGTCAACATTGATTTGTGCCAGAGAGTTCGATACGCGACTGCTCACAACCGCCCCTGCCGCACCTTTCTTTTGCGCCACCGCGATATAATCGTGTCCATCGAAGTTCGGACCCTGCAACGCGAAGAAAAGCTCACCTTCGCGGATCGAGCGGGTGTCGGTATTCACACCTGAGAACGGGCGATCCGTGCCGTGAAGAACGCCGTTCATGCAGTCGGCAGCCGCTGACAGCGAGCTAATCATTCGTCACCCCAGATGCTGCTGACGCAACGGCATAGTCGGAGAATGGCAGTCGATGACCGGCAATCTCCTGGTAGTTTTCGTGGCCCTTGCCAGCAACAAGAATAGCGTCCGCCGGGCTGGCGTTCGCTATCGTCCAGGCAATTGCTGCCGCGCGCTCCTCGATAACAATCGCTTTATCCGTGCGACTCAGTCCCGAGACAATGTCGTCGATTATCGACGCTGGGTTTTCATTACGCGGATTATCATTGGTGACAACGATCCTGTCGGCCAGGCGCTCTGCGAGTCTTCCCATTAGGGGACGCTTGCCGCGATCACGATCGCCTCCACAGCCAAATACGCACCATAATTTTCCACGACAGTGGGGTCGCAGTGCCCGCAACGCAGATTCGATCGCGTCGGGTGTATGCGCGTAGTCAATATAAATCGCAGGACCGGCTGAAGGAACGGACTGCATACGCCCGGGCGGTGCGCTTACAAGACCAAGGGCATCACACACCTGCTGCAAATCGAATCCTCTGTGCAACAGGTAGGCCAGAACAATTGCCGCATTTGCAACGTTAAAGTTGCCCGGTATTGGCAGCCTGAAACTTCCATCGCCCCAGGAGCTGGTAAAAGTGACGTTGGAGCCAACCGCAGTTGCAACAACCGATCGAATGAACAGGTACGGACGGCCATTTGCAACACGATCGAAATTTGTCGAGACCGTAATCACCTCCTGACCGCAACGAGCAGCCAGTTCGGCACCAAATTCTGAGTCCAGGTTGACGATTCGCGCATTGACATCGTAGTCGAGAAACAAGCGTGCTTTTGCCTCGAAGTAGCTTTGCATATCACCGTGATAATCGAGGTGATCGCGCGTGAGGTTTGTGAAAAGCACGGCATCGAACACTACGCCGTCGATACGATGTTGCGATAAAGCGTGTGACGATACTTCGATTGCCGCATGACTGGCACCCTGTTCCAGGAATCCTGCCAGACGCTCGTGCATCTCGACGGTATCCGGCGTCGTCATGTCAGCATCACCCTGTAACTCATCGACGCCGTGGCCGAGTGTCCCGAGATAAGCGCAGCGCTTGTTCAGCAGGTGCATACATTGAGCGAGCAACCACGCTACAGTTGTCTTGCCGTTAGTCCCCGTAATGCCGACCGCGTCCAGGGCTTTCGACGGATAGGCGTAAAAGCGATTCGCAATTTCCCCAAGCCTGTCGCCGAGCCTGTCGATTGCAATCAACGGTACACCGATGTCGACAGGCTCATTCGCCGAGCTGGAATCCCAGGCTATGGCGCAGACACCTGCCTCATACGCCTGGTGCAGGTAGTCAAGACCGTGGCTGCCAATGCCTTCACGCGCCAGAAACAGAAATCCCGGCTCAAGCTTGCGGCTATCACTGGCAATACCCCGAACGGCAATCTCCGGTGCAGATGCAATACCCTCAAGCAGGCGCGCCAGGGTCATGGTCGATTCAATTTGCATCGCCGGCACGCTCATGGACCCATGTTCCGGTCCGCCATCGCCTGCATGACGTTGCCGGGGTCTCGAGCGGGCATTGCGTCGGGCGGAACCGCAAGCAGTCGCAGAGATTCGGACATGACATCGGCGAAAACCGGGGCTGCGACGTCACTGCCGTAATACAATTCGCCACCGGGCTCATCGATGACAACGACAGTGGCTAGCCGCGGCTCACTCGCCGGGGCCAGACCCGCGAATATCGAAATGTATTTGTCTTGTGAGTACCCGCCTTTTGCAAATTTCCAGGACGTACCGGTCTTGCCGGCAACGCGGTAACCATCAATTGATGCTTTTGTACCCGTGCCCCCGGGCCTTACGACCTCTTCAAGCATGCGGCGAACGGCTGTCGCCGTGTCGGCCGAAATGACACGCTGACCGGCCGCAGGGTCTTCGACAGCGAATAAGGAAATGGGCTGCATGACACCGCCGTTTCCCAAGGCAGAATAGGCTTGTGCAAGCTGCAGCGGCGTAACGGAAACGCCGTAACCATAAGCAATCGTCGCCTGACTGATGGGCCGCCAGTTGCTGTAGTGCGATAGCATGCCAGCCGACTCTCCCGGAAAGCCGCTGCTGGTCATTTCGCCAAGCCCGAAATGCGACATCGTGCTCCACAGCTGGTCCGGTTGCAGGTCCATAGCGACTTTCGTCACGCCGACGTTGCTCGAACGCGCGAGAATGGTCGTCAGGCTAATGCGGCCGAGGTTCCTGCTGTCCTCGATTTTCTTGGCACCAACCGAAACATAGCCAGGTGCCGTATCGACGACGCTGCTCGGTCGGTACTGGCCGCTTTCCAGTGCCGCGGCGACGACCAGCGGCTTGATGCTGGAGCCTGGCTCAAAAATATCGGTAATTGCGCGATTTCGGTAACGCTCCGCAACGAACTGAGAACGATCATTCGGGTTGTAAGTCGGCTGGTTTACCATCGCCAGCACTTCACCGGTCTTGACATCGAGGATGACTATCGACCCCGAGCGAGCATTGTGCGATTTAACCGCCGCTTTCAGTGTTCGATAAGCCAGGTACTGCAGCCGCAAGTCGATGCTGGTACGCAGGTCTTTACCATGGTGCGGTGGACGAATGCTCTCGACATTTTCGATCGAGCGACCGAGACGATCTTTCAGAACACGCTTCGCACCGGGCTCGCCCTGTAACCAGTGATTCATTGCGAGCTCAAGGCCTTCCTGACCTTCGTCATCGACGTTGGTGAAGCCGACCAGGTGACCTGTTACTTCCGATGCGGGGTAGTATCGACGGTACTCACGTTGAACATTAATACCCGGTAACTTCAAGGCCATGACGTTTTGCGCGGCACTCGGATTCAGGTGCCGCTTGAGGTACAGAAACTCCTTGTCCATGCTACGAGTGACACGGCGCATCAAGACATCTGCATCGACATCAAGCGCTTTGGCGAGCACCGGAACCTTGTTAACCGCACTCGCAAATTCCTTGGGGTTGACCCAGATGCTGTCGACCGGCGTACTGATAGCGAGCGGCTCGCCGTTGCGATCGAGGATCGTGCCGCGGTGCGCTGAAATGGACTCAGTTCGAAGGTGTCGAGTATCCGCCTGCCGGTTCAGAAAGTCCTTGTCGAGCACTTGCAGATGAACTGCGCGAGCAACCAGTGACGATGCCACCAGCGCAAAGAACGCCATTACCAGCGTTACCCTGCTGACAAATCGTTGTGCAGTTTTCTGTTTTGTCTCTGCGCCGCGTTTCATGGTCGTTCAATTACGTAAATTTCCGTGGAAGCCGGTCGCGCAAGCGCGAGGTCGTCTGTTGCAACCCGCTCGATACGCGCGTGTGTTGCCCACGTGCTCTGTTCTATTTGGAGCTGGCCCCATTCGATGTTCAGTTCGTCACGCTCACGGGTCAGTGCTTCAAGCTCCACGAAGAGTTTTCGTGCCTCGTGTTTGGTATACACAATCGCCATGGAACTCAGAACGCAAACCAGGGCAAAAACGAATACCAGCAAGAACGGCTGATGTGATTTCATGATCTGCATCAGTTGCGCTCCGCGATTCGCAACCGGGCGCTGCGCGAACGGCGATTCGAGCCGATCTCTTCGGTGTTCGCCTTAATTGCTTTGCCAATGCCCGTCAATTTCGGTCGCAATTCATCGGGTATTGAAGGCATGCCTCGGTACTGTTCCGGCTCCCGCGACTCATTGCGGATAAATCGTTTGACGATCCGGTCTTCCAGGGAATGGAAGCTGATGACACACAACCGGCCGCCTTTTCTCAGCACGTTGATCGACTGCGGCAAGACAGCCTGCAATTGACCAAGCTCGTCGTTGACGGCAATTCTGATCGCCTGAAATGTCTGCGTAGCCGGATGTCGTTTTTGTGCGCGCGCTCTGGCCGGCACGGCGGCTTCAACCAGCGATGCCAGCTGCAGCGTCGTACGAATAGGCGATTCGACACGAGTCGACACGATCGCGCGAGCGATGCGTTTCGCGAAAGTCTCTTCACCGTAGGCGCGTAGCACGTGAATCAGCTCCCGCTCTTCCACAGACGAAAGCCAGTCACTCGCTGACGTGCCTCCGCCCGGGTCCATTCGCATATCGAGCGGGCCGTCGCGGAGGAAACTGAAGCCGCGACGGGCTTCATCCAGTTGCGGCGAGGAAACTCCCAGGTCGAGGAGCAATCCGTCGATCTTGCCGATGAGCTTTCTTTCATCAATGATGTTCTGAAGTTCTGCAAGTTCACCCCTTACCAGTTCGAAGCGCGGGTCGTTAGTCAGGAATCCTGGTGCGGATTGAATTGCGTCCGGGTCTCGATCGATGCCGATCAGCCGCCCTTTCGCGTTCAGCCTTTTCAGGATCTCCGCGCTGTGACCTCCGCGGCCGAACGTTCCGTCGACGTAACAGCCGTCTTGTTTTATATCCAGCCCTTCGAGGACTGGCCCCAGCAGTACCGGGACATGCTCGCTACTGCTCATGAAATACCGAGCCGCCTAGAACGAAATCGATTCAAGGTCGGCGGGCATTTCACCGTCGTCCTCTTCAGACAGCCACGCGTCGCGTTTCTCGTTCCAGGTTGCTTCGTCCCATAATTCAAACTTGTTGCCCTGGCCGATCAGCATTCCCTGTCGTTCCAGGCTCGCGAATTCACGCAGTTCTTTCGAAACCAGAATTCGACCGTTGTTATCCATGTCGACCTCGGTCGCATAACCGACCATAATTCGCACGATTCGCCGCGCGGTTTTGTTCATACTGGGCAGGCGCACCAATTTTCGCTCGAGCTCTTCCCAGTCGGGCATCGGATAAACCAGGAGGCAGTGATCCTTGTCCACAGTCACGATCAAATGGCCCTCACAACGGGCGGACAACCGCTCCCGGTACCGGGTCGGTATGGCCATACGCCCCTTGGCGTCCAATGAAACTTTTGTAGCCCCGCGAAACACGATGATTCGGACGTGCCTGGAATCGCTCTTCTGGCGCGATTTCCGGGCTGGCAGCCCAGTTCCTCCCACTTTTTTCCACTTTTCAACACTATAGGCACGGCTATTCAGGGGGTCAACAACGATCTGTAATTAATTGTTGTTGTACAGGGACTTAAGCGCGATCCGGTGGCAAAAAAAGGGCGAATAGTGGCAGTGTTCGCGCTAAGAAAATCAGGCGCTTGCAGCTGCTTCTTCGAGAGGTGGTGATGAAAGAGTCGGAAAATGGCGACAGGCCTGTCGCCTGGCTTTCATGGGCGGCTTTTGCAGCCGGCTGCGCAAGCGCACCGGTGCAGGCACCGCTCGTAAGTACAGGTTATTGAAATTTAAGGGTTTTTCGTTCCGAGACGATAGTTGAATCCCAACTCGACGACGAGGGCATCGTCGTCGTAGGGCATTGCCCCCAGAGACAGGACGACCGGAATGGTGGCTGGGTTGACGCCCTTGAGAGACCAGTCGGCCGTCTCAAATCGCGTGTAGCGAAGACCAAGTCCCAGTGACAGGCTCTCCGAGCGCCGCCAATCAAGCGCCAATCTGACAAAATCAAAGCGTGTTTCGAGGCCTGGAAATGCGTCAACGCCGGTCGCCTGGGAATCGATGCGTATGTGCGACTGACCGTCGGAGCGCGAATAATCGAACGTGAGATCGACGGCATCTCCCAGGTCACGCAACCTCAAACCCGCACCGAACAGCGAAAACTCGTCGTCGTTTTTCGCGCGCCAGTCCTCGCCGGCAAACTGTTCACTGCCGGCTTGCAGCGACTCCAGTTTCTCGTACCCTGCGTTGACAAACAGCGACTTCGTTTCGGAGATTGCAAAGCTCAAGTCGACGGCAAGCGATAATTCGTCGCCCGCCAGAAGCCCCAGTCGCGATTGCGTGTATTCATCCTCAGCCTGCAACCCGGTAATGGATAGTGCCAACGGCAAATCAGACGGTGACCACGAAAAACGCAGCTCACCGAAGCGTCGGTACCGATACGCAAGATTGTATTTGCGCATGAGCGGATTCTGCTCGAACAGTACTGCAGTTGCCTCGTTGTACCGATCGATATCACGCTCCGATACACCTCCACGCGCGTCTATTTCCAGCGACGATTTCGGTCGCCACCGCACCCGTCCCCACCCGGTGTCCTCGGACTGGCTCAACACTTCCTGGTTATCCCGGTCCGTGTCGGTACGATCGTAGCCACCCGACAGGCGGAGTGTATCGAACAGATCGTAGTCCGCGCCAAGTTTGAACTTGCCGCGTTCGAAGCTGTACGGTGTATTCAATTCCGGGTCACCACTCAGGAGACTGTCAGAAATGACACGCTCGTACTGAGCTTGAGGCGTCTTGTTGTCCCGCTTGTCGAGGCGAAAACTGAGGTTGACGCGCGACTTCCTGACCGGCCTCGCCGTCAGCGCGATAGACAGGTTCGTCGTATCAACTTCACCGGCCAGTGAACCACGAGGCAACGACATAGGAGTGAGATCAGCGTTTGTCGTGTACGCGAGAAAACCTGCATCCTGGTCTATGGTTCCGATTGCCGCGGTTGCGCTGACGACGGTCCGGTACGCAGGGAAGGAATACGCTCCCGACAGCATCAGCTGCTGAAATCGATTGTCAGGTGGTTGCGCGAGAGCGAGTGTGTCGGTCCCGAGCGGTGCACTGAATGCAAACGCTTGTTGCCAACGGGTCGCGACCAGCCCACTTTGAAAGTCAGAGAGATACCAGTCTATGGACACGAAACCGTTTTGGGCATCATAGCGAAGCCCGAGATCGACGGAGTCGGTGGAATAGTCAAAGGGCGCGGGCAACAGGCTGACACTGGTATACGTCGAGCCACCGACAATCTTCACGCCATCGCGTTCCTGCCGACGAAGCCCGGCGGTGACACTGAAGTTTCCCGGCAGGCGGTAGCTGCCGCCCAGGTCAAGCGTGCGCCGGTCGCTCTTGATGTCTTCCGGCATCAGACTCGTTCCGAGCGCGGTGAACTGCGATGTTTGTGGCGCGCGCAACCAGCCGTCCGGAAGCTGCAACTCGCCGCCGGACGACGTTCGGAAAATTGTCGATGTCGTGTCGAATTGACGGCGCGGAATCTCACGCCACCCAACACTGAACTCATAGACGCCAGGTCTTCCCGCTTCAATGGCCACACTTCGCGAATCGAGCCCAAGATCCGACACAAACCACTCGATTCGATATCCGTCACTGGTGTAGCGCCCGTCACCGTCGACGTTTGCGTAAACGCCTTCCTCGTCATAGCCATTGGCATCGCCAAGAACAGCCGAGTCATCGCTGACATTACTCACACCCATTCGAAAATCGGCAGTGTGTCCTGTTTCAAACGGGCAATACTCACAAACCCATTCGCTGGTATCCGGTGTATCAGCCATTGCCGATGCCGACAGAATGGAACTGGCCAGCCAGGCAATGTGATAGGTTGTTGAACGCTTCGTCATCGCATCAATTTCGAACCGGATGGGTGATTCGATCCATGGACCTGGGAGTGACAGTTCATACAGCTCTGCCCCAGCAGGAATTGCGAAGGCATGTTGGAAGCGAGGCCATCGGTTCCATACGCAATACTCGGATGACCGGATTGCGCATGGCAGCCCTGGCACAGCAGCGGAGCACGTTTCGTGAGCATGCCGGAATGATTTGAGCCATGCGGTGCATGACACAATCCGCAGTCTTCGCTCACCGGAGCATGCTCCCATAGGTAGGGGCCGCGTTTTTCAGCATGACAATCGATGCAGGTATCGTTCACCGTCGATCGTGCCATGACATTCGCGATATCGTCCGTGTGCGTGCTGTGACACCCGGTACACGTCATCTTGTCCTCGAAAATCGGGTGCGTGAACGCCTTCATCGTGTCATTACGTTGCAACCGGTGGCAGTTGCCGCAAACCTCCGGCTGGGTCGCCACGTGCAAGACCGCATCGGATGACGCATGGCTGTTGTGGCAATCCGAGCATGCGACTTCATCACTCGGGTGTGCGCCGTTGTGCCAGCCAAAGCCGACGTCGCTGCCATGACACTCAAGACACATACCGTTCTGCGACTCAATTGCTGCCGTCGAGTCTGCGGCGAAGGCGAAAATTGGCGGCCGTGCCTCACCCCGTCTTATGCGCCCTGCATGCGAGTCCCCCGGCCCATGACAAGCTTCGCATTGCAATTGCCCGTGCCCAAACGGCCCGCGGGAATCTGACGGTACCGCGTGCGCAGTCTTGAAGATTGCCAGCGTTGCTGTGTTGTCGTGACACGAGAGGCAGGTGTCAGCACCCTTGCGAGAGTACTCCGATTCCTGGCTCCTGACGCTGGTGCCGGCGATCGTCAGGAGCAGGACCATCGCAAAGCCGATTGCGATCGTCCTCACCTGCACGTTCCCGCGCCGGGCCTAGTTGAAGTCAAATTCACCAACGCCATGCACCACTTTGACATCTGCCGACCGGCCCGGGCCATGACATAGCTGACACGTCTCGACGCCCGAGGAAATCAGGGCGCTGTTCGCCGCCTTGGTCGCGGCGAAGTCGCCACCGTTCTGCATCATGTGTTGCCGGGCAAGGTCACTGCTGTGACAGGCCGAGCAGACTGACGAATTGGGTGATACCGCGACGTCATCGGTCGGTGACACCAGGTCGGCCCCGACGTCGATGGTGGTTGCGAGAACACTGGACGGATCGACGGGATAATAGCCGCCGTCAACATGGCAACCCTCGCAATTGTTCAAGCGACCCGGATAAACGAAGTCAAATGAATGCGGTGCGTTTCCGAACCCGCAAACATCATAGGACTGGCCGCTGACACCGGAACCGTGGAGTGCATGGATCATGTACTTCATATCAATGGAAACGTCGTCGGCACCAAATGCAGCGGCACAGTTGCCGGCACGCCGATTGACATCAGTCGCATTGGGATTGTGGCAAGTGACACAGACTTCCAGGTTGTCCGTACGGTTGTTGCCATGCATCGACAGCTGGTTGTGGCAGA
>DDIP01000309.1:10095-10779 GCA_002338605.1 Proteobacteria bacterium UBA1847
CAGTCGATGCACTTCTCGATTGCGACGGCGTTGCGTCGTGGCACCGGCGTCGCATCCGTGATGCCTGCGTAAGCTACGGCGTTTGTCACCGCGATTCGTTCAATAGTGCCGTCGATGTCCACCGCAGGATGCCCGTCAATTGTCACGGCCAGGCTACCGGACGCGGTTGCAGGCACGGCGATAGGCGACGTCACACTGAAAACGCCATTGCCCACAGCGACCGAAGTACCGCCGCAGGCCGTCAGCGGATTTATTGACACCGGTTGTGCAACGGCATTGCCGCTGTCGACATTGGCGTAGTCGCGGGTAGCCCAGGCGATACCAACTGCCAGTCGGCTTGCACCCCCGGCACAGGTGGTGAAGACGCTGTCATTCTGGATGTCGTATGGCGCATTGCCATTCGTCGGGTCCGTTACCGAGAATTGAACAACGGGTATTTCGCCAATGCCAGTGTTGCTGACGTCGATAATGTTGTACTGGAAAGCGGCACCGGCAAGCGCAGCCGGAATCGCATGTGCGGCCGCCGTTTGTGCTTCACCATTGTTGATCGTCGCATTGGGGCCATGGCAATCCAGGCATTGCGTGTCATCAGTAAAAGTAAAGTTGCCCGGATGGCCGCCGTTCGCGAAATCGATGTCGTCGTGGCAGGTACCACAGGTCGCTCGGTTGGCAACCAGCCGCCAG
>DDIP01000187.1 GCA_002338605.1 Proteobacteria bacterium UBA1847
CTTCTTCGAGCATCTTGACGAGTTCAACAACTTCCATGATGGGTTTAGCGCTCAGTTCTTTGAGCAGATCTTCATTTGACAATGCCATTATCTTGTTCCTTAAAAGATTCCTGAGTCAGGAATTAAATTATTAACCTATGCAGCTTCCTGTTCGCCACGCGCGGACAAGGTCCGTGCCAGCATTGCAGGCGGTTCTGCGAGTGTGCGTACCAACTGGCTCATCGGTGCTACAAACACGCCAAGCAACATTGCGCGCGCCTGATCCAGCGTTGGCAGATCGGCCAACTTAGCGAGATCAGACCCTGGCAGTAATTGCCCACCGGCCGATAGCGAGACCGCCTGCAGAGCGTTGTGCTCCTTGGCGAAATCCTTGATTACCCTGGCAGCGGCACCTGGATCATCTTTTGCAAATGCGAGAAGAATCGGTCCCTTGAGTGTGTCCTGCATGCACTCAAATTCGGTTCCTGCGACGGCTCGACGTGCCAGCGTGTTTTTGACAACGCGCAGGTATACGCCGGCGCCACGTGCTTTACTTCGCAGCTCCGTCATTTCTCCCACAGTAAGACCCCTGTATTCAGCCGCGACGGCTGTTACGGATTCTCCTGCAACCGCATTCACCTCTTTGACAAGTGCTTTCTTGTCGTCGAGTCTCAGTGCCATGAACTTCTCCTGGCTTACGGTTAAAAAAACAGGTGAAGCAAAACCTCACCCTCCCAATTCGGAGATTCCATCTCCCTGTCGAATGGGTAACCGTCGCCAAACAACTGACTCAGGTATCACCATCTGCTTAGGCGTCTATTAAGATCAACGCGCTCGTTGATCGCCTACGGTCTTCGACGATCGCCGCTTCCTTGCGGCTAATGCCACGACACTCGAAAGTGCCGGTGCATATTCTTTTCAAACCGGACCTCGACTTATGCGTCGAGCGATGCCCGGTCCACGGAAATGCCCGGACCCATCGTTGATGAGACCGTCAGTTTCCGGAAATACAAACCCTTGGCTGACGCGGGCTTGGCTTTCTTGAGGTCACTCAGCAATGCATTGAGATTCTCTTGCAAAGCACCAACCTCAAAATCCACACGGCCAATGGGACAATGAATAATTCCGGCCTTGTCGGTTCGATAACGAACCTGTCCGGCTTTGGCGTTTTTGACTGCAGTCTCGACATCGGCGGTCACAGTGCCAACCTTCGGGTTCGGCATCAGGCCGCGGGGACCAAGAATCTGGCCCAGCTGACCCACAACGCGCATGGCGTCCGGTGTCGCGATGACAACATCAAAGTCCAACTCGCCCTTCTTGACGGTCTCGGCGAGATCATCAAAACCTACAATGTCCGCTCCTGCCGCCTTCGCCTTGTCAGCGTTTTCGCCCTGTGCAAAAACTGCAACGCGCACCGACTTGCCGGTACCGTTTGGCAGAACCGTCGACCCGCGAACAACCTGATCTGATTTGCGCGGATCAACGCCGAGATTGACGGCAACATCGATACTTTCGGCGAACTTCGCCGTTGCCAGCTCCTTGACCAGCCCTAGCGCTACAGACAGTTCGTACGCCTGTTGTGCATCGACCTTCTCTCGAGCAGCCTGCTTTCTTTTGCTGAGATTAGCCATCAGTTCACTCCCTCAACTTCAATACCCATGCTGCGTGCGGTACCTGCAATCGTGCGGACAGCGGCATCCATTCCGGCAGCCGTCAAATCGGGCATCTTGCTCGTCGCAATTTCTTCCAGTTGCGAACGATTCACCTTGCCAACCTTGTCGGTATTTGGCGTTCCGGAGCCTTTCTTGATGCCGGCCGCTTTACGCAGCAGGACGGCAGCAGGCGGAGTCTTGGAAATGAACGTGAAACTACGGTCGCTGTAGACCGTAATGACGACGGGGATGGGCAGTCCGGGCTCTGTACCCTGGGTCTGCGCATTAAACGCTTTGCAGAACTCCATGATATTGACGCCGTGCTGGCCCAGCGCGGGACCTACAGGGGGAGACGGATTCGCCTGGCCCGCAGGGACCTGCAGCTTGATATAGCTGGCAACTTTCTTGGCCATTGTAATTTCCTCTCGAGTTCAAACGCTGCGGTCGAGCCGCAGCTCCTCGTACGTTTTATTAATAGGGCCAGGTTTGCTCGCGCATCTGACCCCGTAATTCAGGACTTCTCGACTTGCCCGAAGTCCAATTCGACCGGCGTTGACCGGCCCAGAATTTGTACACCGACCTGGATTCGGCTCTTTTCATAATTCACGCTTTCAACGACTCCGGAGAAATCGTTGAACGGCCCATCGGTCACGCGAACGACTTCACCGGGTTCGAACAAGACTTTCGGCCGTGGTTTATCGACGCCTTCCTGTACACGCTGCAGGATTCGATTTGCCTCTTTTTCGGTAATCGGCGCCGGGCGATCACTGGATCCACCAATAAAGCCGAGTACCTTGGGTACTTCCTTGACGAGATGCCAGGTCTCGTCGTCCATCTCCATTTGCACGAGCACGTAGCCCGGGAAAAACTTGCGCTCACTGCGGCGCTTGCTGCCCTCACGCATCTCGACAACTTCTTCCGTTGGAACCAGGATTTCACCAAACTTGTCTTGCAGTCCCATACGCTCGATTCGTTCTTCGAGCCCGCTTTTGACGCGATGCTCAAAGTTCGAATAGGCGTGCACGATGTACCAGCGTAAAGCCACTGCTTGTTCCTCTAGATTCGTTCGTTAACGGGTACGGTGTTAGCCGACCAGCGTGCGGGTGAGCCACAGCAGACCCGAGTCGAGCGCCCAAAAGAACAGCATCATGACGAGCGTGAACACGAAAACGGCAATTGCCGTTTGCGTGGTTTCCTGCTTTGTCGGCCAGACGACCTTGCGAATTTCAACGCGCGAACCCTGGATGAAATGCCAGAGTCGTTGCCCCTGGACACTCGTCATCGCAATGCCGATACCCGCAATGGTTCCACCTAAGACCATGAGGACACGAACTGCCTGTGGAAATTCGGCCTCGTAGAAGTAGTACGCGTAGAGCCCGCCCACCAGGGCAGCCGCAGCAATCAGCAGCTTGATGGTGTCGAGCATGCCGCTCTGTGATGTTTCTGTTTGTGCACTCATTACTTAAGAAAACCAGCTACTCAAATGGCAGGCCAGGAGGGAATCGAACCCCCAACCTGCGGTTTTGGAGACCGCCGCTCTGCCAATTGAGCTACTGGCCTAGTTCTAATGAACACCTAATTACCCGTTTGGCATCACTGCCGTTTCTGTCGTAACCGCGCCGACTCTTTCAGATCGCCGAGGCCAGCAACGCAACACAACGTGCTTTACTGGCTTCGCGCCCCACCGGAGTCAACCTACGACTTATTCAATTACCTTCGCTACAACACCGGCGCCGACGGTAC
>DDIP01000248.1:0-3548 GCA_002338605.1 Proteobacteria bacterium UBA1847
GCCAGATGTCGGCCGCTTCGTCATCCTCTTCGAATACAGTGACCCAGAGTTTTTCCGGCGCCAGCCCGAGCGTTTTTGTCAGGAAATCCCACCCGTACTGAATGGCCTCACGTTTAAAATAGTCGCCAAAACTGAAGTTGCCAAGCATTTCAAAAAAGGTGTGGTGACGTGCGGTGTATCCCACGTTTTCGAGATCATTGTGCTTGCCACCGGCGCGAACGCACCGCTGTGATGTTGTTGCACGTTTATAGCTGCGTTTTTCCTCTCCCAGAAACACATCTTTGAACTGCACCATCCCGGCATTGGTAAAAAGCAGCGTCGGGTCGTTGCCGGGCACCAGCGGCGAACTCGGGACAATCTCGTGATCCCTGGCATGGAAATAGTCCAGGAAGGCCTGGCGCAGCTCATTGCTTGTCATTGATTTCATTGGGTATGGGTCAGGGTGCGGCGTTTTTTTTCAAGGCCGCTAGTGTACGGGGTTTGCCCGTGGGGATTAAGCGTTATTCGCCGTCGAATGCAGCCTGCACATGATCCTGCTCAAAACCGCGGTATTGCAAGAACCGCATCTGGCGGGCCTTTTCCTTGAAGTCCTTCGGCAGGTCGGCACCGAATTTACGCCGCCTTACAGCCTGTGCGAGCCCCCGCCAGTCGGACCGGGTTTCTTCGATGGCGAGTTCGATCACCGCGTCTGCAATGCCACGATGCCCCAGGTCCAGCCGAATACGAACCGGCCCCTTGCCCTGGTTGATCCGGGACTGCACAAAGGCCTCGGCAAACCGGTCGTCGTCCTGCAGGCCCTCGTCGGTCAGCTGACGAACAACCGTCTCAACGATATTGCGTCGGTAGCCCTTGTCGGCCAGCTTTCGGATGAGTTCGGCCTGGCCGTATTCGCGGCGGGCGAGAAAATCCATGGCCTTTTTGCGAATCTCCAAAGGACACGAAAAGCGATCTTCCTCCGCATCGGAGAGAAGATCGCTGATGTCTTCGTGAACGGTTGGCAGTGTGGACATTTGCCGCTCGCAAAACCAAGGGTGTTGAATCAGGCCTCTTTCGCAACATCCTCATCGTCGGTCGCAGCGGGCACCGCAACGACTGGCGGCGGCATCAGGATCGCACGAATCTTTTTCTCGATTTCCTCCGCCATGTCCGGGTGTGCTTTGAGGAACTCGCGTGCGTTGTCCTTGCCCTGCCCGATACGGTCATCGCCGTAGCTGTACCAGGAGCCGGCTTTGCCAACAATGTCATGCTGCACGCCCAGGTCGATCAGTTCGCCCAGCCGGGAGATTCCCTCGCCGTACAGGATTTCAAACTCAGCCTGCTTGAACGGCGGCGCAACCTTGTTCTTCACCACCTTGACGCGCGTCTGGTTGCCGATGACTTCGTCACCCTTCTTGATGGCGCCGATACGACGAATGTCGAGACGAACCGACGAATAGAATTTCAGTGCGTTACCGCCCGTGGTCGTTTCGGGACTGCCAAACATGACGCCGATCTTCATGCGGATCTGGTTGATGAAGATCACCATCACGTTGGAACGTTTGATATTACCGGTCAGCTTGCGCAGCGCCTGGGACATCAGACGAGCCTGCAGACCCATGTGTGAATCGCCCATCTCGCCTTCGATTTCCGCTTTCGGTGTTAACGCAGCGACGGAGTCAATGATGACGATATCAACGGCACCGGAACGCACCAGCATGTCGGTGATCTCCAGGGCCTGCTCGCCGGTGTCCGGCTGCGAAACCAGCAATTCGTCAACGTTGACGCCGAGCTTTTCCGCATAGGACGGGTCGAGTGCATGTTCGGCGTCGATAAACGCGGCGGTCCCGCCTTTTTTCTGCGCTTCCGCAACGACCTGCAGCGTCAGTGTCGTTTTGCCCGAGGATTCCGGCCCGTAGATTTCAACCACGCGTCCTTTGGGCAGGCCACCGATACCGAGGGCAACATCCAGGCCGATGGAGCCGGTCGAAATGGCTTCGATGTCGCGGATCGAGGTGCCATCTCCCATGCGCATGACAGAACCTTTGCCGAACTGTTTTTCAATTTGGCCGAGGGCCTGTGCGAGTGCTTTCTTACGATTGTCGTCCATAGATTTGCCGCCATTGGGAGTTTGTAGAGTGGTTTTTGGGGATACTGTTGATATACACAGTACTATCGCATGAAAGCCCCGTCAATGGGAGCCTTCAGAGCCGTCAATTGTGGGCAGAGTTGGCAGAAATTCGAGCAAAATGCTGAAAGTCACTGTTTCAATGGCATGTAGCTCGATCCGCCAGGGCCGGTCACGGACTCAATCAGTTCGAATCCGGACCACTCGGTCGTGGCCCGTTGCGTCAGTCGTTCGGTCGGGAAGGTGCGAGCGTTGCGCGACACGGTGATGTGTGGGCGATAGGTACGGTCCTCCGGCACAACACCACAGTCCTGGATCAGCGCGTTAAGTTCCGCAACCAGTGTCTCGAGCTCAACGGGCACGGTCGGCGTCACCAGGCAGGCGATTTTCGGCCGTGGCCAGAACTCAAGCCTGTCGAAGGCCAGCCGAAACGGTTCCACGTGTATTTCCTTAGCCCGTTGCAGCAGGCCCGGAATCCGTTGTTCCTCGATATCGCCCAGATAGGCCAGCGTGATATGCCAGTCACGACGATCAACCGCGCGTCCCTCGACATTGCGGGCAACGGAATTGATCACGTCGCGCAACCGGTCCCGCTGTCGAGCGTCCGGCCACAATGCGAAAAACACCCGTTTCGTCGTCATTGTCAGATACGTTCTCGTACGCCTTGCAAGGCGTGCGCTACGGCCGCTTCACGTATCAGCTCCCGATCACCGCTGAAGTGTTCCAGGCTGGTATCAACCTGCACTTTGGTGCCCTCGCGCATCGCCCAGGCAAACCAGACCATGCCAACGGGTTTTTCTTTCGTTCCCCCCGTGGGCCCGGCGACGCCGCTCACAGCGACGGCGATGTCCGCTCCGCTGAGGCGAACCGCACCCTTCGACATTTCGGTAACCACTTCGGCACTCACCGAGCCATGATCCGTGAGTGTTTGGTTCTTGACGCCCAGTATCGATTCCTTGGCGCCATTCGCGTAGCTCACAACGCCGTAGCCGTAGACCTTCGAACTTCCCGGTACGTCCGTAATGGCCTTTGCCACCCAACCCCCGGTACAGCTTTCTGCCGTGGCAACTGCCTTGCCGGCGGTGATGAGTTCCAAGACCAATGCGTCGGCCAGCTTGAATAATGAATCGTGGTCAGCCATTGATAATCGATTCGTAAAGTGCGATGTGTTTGTCTGCCATCGTAGCGATCGAGAAGTCGTTTTGCATCCGTTCACGACCGGCAACACTCATTTTCTGTCGCAGGTCATCGTCGTTGATCAAGGTCCTGATGTGCTGCTGCAGTTGATCGACGTTCTCTGCTTCGGCCAGCAGACCCGTTTCGCCATGCAGCACCGCTTCGGGCATGCCGCCGGCATCGAAGCCCACCACCGGCACGCCGGCCGCCGCTGCTTTCAGTGCTATAACGCCCAGCCCTTCGGTCAGCGCCGGGTGAACCAGCAGGC
>DDIP01000248.1:3654-3861 GCA_002338605.1 Proteobacteria bacterium UBA1847
GAACCAGCAGGTCAAAACAGCCGATGAAGTTGTCAAGATCCGCCCGGAACCCGCCAAACTGCACGACGCCATTCAGTCCGAGCTGTGATGCCTGCGCACGAAGCTCCGTGTCCAGCTCCCCTTCACCGAGAATGACGACCCGGAGCGGCTGCTGTGTGTGCACAAGGTTTGCAACCGCCTGCAACAGGAAACGATGACCCTTGCGCG
>DDIP01000089.1 GCA_002338605.1 Proteobacteria bacterium UBA1847
GCGCATGGTGCGCCACATGCTCTGCGATAAAGCTCGCAATGAAATAGTAGGAATGGTCATAACCCGGCTGCAGCCGTGACTCCACTGACTGCCCCGCCGCTTTGCAGGCGTCGATGAAGCGTTGCGGCATCAGCTGCTCCTTGAGAAACTGGTCGGCATCACCGGTATCAATGAGGATATTTGCCTTCGATGGCTGCGATCGAACCAGCTTTTCGGCATCGTAGGCCTTCCATGCCTCACGATCGTCGCCCAGATAGGCCTTGAATGCCTTCCGCCCCCAGGGTGCCTCGCTGGGGGAGCTGCAAGGTGAAAAGGCGGACACGGACCTGAAGCGGTCGGCGTGCTTCAGGTGCAGGGTCAGCGCGCCATGTCCACCCATCGAGTGCCCGGTAATGCCCTGCCGCTGCATGTCGGCCGGGAAGTGTTCACCAACCAGGGTACTCAGCTCATCAACGATGTACTGGTCCATCCGGTAGTGTTTCGACCAGGGCGCCCGGGTGGCTGTAAGGTAGAAACCGGCACCCTGGCCGAGATCATAGGCATCATCGTTGGCGACCTCATCGCCACGCGGACTGGTGTCGGGCGCGATGATCATGAGGCCGTGCTCGGCGGCCGCGCGCTGAATGCCGGACTTCTCCATTACGTTCGACCAGTCGCAGGTCAGCCCGGAGAGATACCACAACACCGGGACCGGCCCATGCGACGCCTGGGGTGGTTTGTAGACCGCGAAGGTCATCGGGCACTGGCACACCTTGCTCTGGTGCTCGTGCACGGTGAGCTCGCCGCCGAAACTCGCCCAGCCTGATGTCTGTTTCATCCCTGCTCCCTTGCTCGGTTGAGCCTCGCACTGCGATTGTCGTCACCCGAGTGTATCAGTTCGAACGGGTCGTCGATTTCGTCTAGCCGCCAGGCGAATTTTCTTGCAGCGAGTTCAGCGCGTTCTCAATCAGTCGCAGAAGATCCGATCGATCATCACCCTGCATACCTTCTTCAGACGCGCGCATGTAAGCTTCCTTGTCATCTCGCCATGATTCAAGCATTTCGACTTTTTCAGGATGGCTCAAACTCTCGTCACGCAATACATCGGCAGGCGAATCGTATTTTCCGTGATATGCCAAAACAAACCTCCTTCGGACAAATTCCCGATATAGCCTAGACTATCCGAGACGCCAATAACAAGCGGCGCCCGGATTGCTCGATCGGTATCCCGGCGCAAATGCTGGCATCCTGCCGGCACATCGCTCGTATCCGGGCAATGCCAAACGTCCTGTTCGAATCCGCAATCTTGTGAATCAGGCACAAAATCCCCTCAGGGCTCATGAGGGCGATCCTGACAATGTGCAGGCGTGTTCGACAAAAAAAACGGGGCCGGAAAATTCCCGACCCCTGGACACGAAGGGCTGCCAATGGGGGAGAGCCCAGCGACCTCCGTTTATCCTGCTGACAGTATCGCGGATAGCCGGGAGTCCCGACATTGGCTGTTCCACGTAGCGCCATGTGGTTGGCCACAGGGGTCACAGGCCCGGCGGTGGCCGCCTGTGTACGATTGAGCGAAACCTGCAAACGCGGGCCACCGTCATGAATCAGGGTTGTCCGGCCGACGCAACCGGTGTCGTAAACCGCTCCGAATTAACGGCAAGGACAGAGCCGTTCACATTCCGAAGAACCGAGTCGGCCGTATTGCCAATAAAGAAGCCCGGAATCCCTGTCCGACCAACGGTTCCCATCACCAGCAAGTCGGCGTCCAGCTCATCCACGATTTCCGGAATCACTTCTCTGGCATCGCCTTTGACCAGGTGTTCGTGGACCTCGTCGTTACCGAGCCCGGCTTGCTGCAGCGCGGCGTCAAGCCACCTGCGGTGCAGCCGTTCCTTGTTGTCTGAAAGCTGGTCAACGACGTTTGACAGGGCGGACCTGGCGCGCAGCGTTTCCTCCCGGTATATGCTCCAGGCATGTATAACATGCAGTTCGGCACCAACGGACCTGGCGATGAGTTTTCCCCAGCCCAGTACGTCCTTTGCAAGGGCGCTCCGTTCGGGATCATCGGGCTGCAAATCAACCGCAACGGCAATTTTCTTCAGTGCCTTGCTACCGGTCGGCTGGAATATCCAGACCGGAATCGGACACAGGCTCAACAACTGGATGTCCGTCCCGCCGAGCAGCAACCGCCTTATACCGCGGTCGTGCGTCGCTGGCTTTATGACGAGATCGTATTCACCGCCGAGTGTTTCTCGAATGATCTCCAGGTACGGCTTCCCTGTTGCGTGTTGAACGTCAACCCGCATGCCTTTTCCCGAAAGTGCTGCTGACAGATTTTCCAGCTGCGTTGATCGCGCTGTGGATTCCCACTTCTGCAGCCTGGACACAGCGTTATTCTTGTCGGGATCGCCCGCAGCGGATTCCATAATGCTCAAAATGGTGATACGCGCTGAGCTGTCCGACGCGATTGACGCTATCTCTGCAAGCAACGCCTGATCGTCGTAGTCCCCGTCAATAGCCAGCAGAATGGCCGATACTTCTTTCATTGAAGTCATGCTCCTTCAGGAACCGCCGGCTACGTCACCGATGCCTAATTGTTCCTCACCCTGAGTGTGCCAGTTTCGCGCGGTGGTTGAGACATCCTCGTAAACTTCGGTTCAGCCGGGTCTGGTCTCGAGTGTTCTGATTTCGATGCCGTCTCGCCGGTAGTGGCAAGGAAAGAGAAGGAACTCGGTTCCTTGACGATCAATAGCGAACTGTCCGTGCGAGACACAACGGCCTCGGAGGTGTTTCCCACCAACATACCGCGCAGGCCGGCACGTGCGGCAGTACCCATAATGATTAACCCCGCGCCAAGCCTTTCGGCGAGCTCGGGTACCACGTTGCCGGGATAGCCTTTGGCGGCATGCAGTTCCGGGGCGAGATATTTGTTTGCGATACGCTCATCGTCCGATCGGCTCGAGTAGACCGCTTTCCGCAGCCACGCCATTCGATCGGCAGCCTCCTGTGCGACCATTCGGTTAACTTCGAGGTCGGATTTTGCACTGCCTCTCGCCCGCAAATGCCCCTCTCCAGGCAGAGTCCAGGCGTGAACGACGTGCAATGGTCGAAAGGTCGCAAGAGCAATCGACCGCGCAACCTGCAGGATGCGCTCGTTTAGCCGGGTGCTGATTGCACCATCCTCCGGCATATCCAATGCCGCGACGATAGAACGGTCTTTTGACAGGTCGGCCACGTTGACCAGCCAGACCGGGCATTCGCAATGTCTCATCAGCTCCCGGTGTTCGCGTGTAACGGAACGGGCGCGCGTTGCGCGCCGGCCCGCGATCGGCTTGATGACCAGGTCATAGTGACCTTCCCGAACCAGCCGCGCTATTTCAAGATGCGCTCTTCCGACCAGCACTTTGGTGTCAATTTTGAGATTGCTGCTATCGACGGTCCCGAGCAACGACTGTATACGCTCGAGCCTGTCGGCGATAATTGAATCAACCAGTTCGCGCGGTGTAATTGCAGTAATTAGCCGACTGTAATCTCCAGGCACAGAATCAACGACATCGCAAACCGTCAGTCTTGCGTTTTCCTTGCGCGCAAGTCGGATAGCACGTTCCAGCGCCAACTCGTTTCCGGCGCCCGAATCGAGGGCCAGCAAGATATTTAAGAATCTCATGATCAGGATACCTCCGCGATTGGAATGCCTTGCCGCCTGCACAGGTGGCTATGTGTGGTCTGAGTTTGTGCCGTAATTATCAGCCCGTAGTTAAGAGTGACGCTGTGACGCAGCCGCGACCCGCTAAATCCGAACCTTGCTCAGCAGCAATGGCTGAAGGGATTCCCGAATATTAGGCCGTGCACTCGCTACACGGCGTCGCTTCGCGCGGCGGTCTTTTGGCGCCAGTGCTTTCTGATTCGTCACAACAATTGTCTCCTGTGAATACCTTAGCCAGCATTATTCGCCAACCTTGCAGACTAATGAATTGGGAGAACCCGCTAAGCGCCTGTGGCCGACCCGTATGACGCTGCGCCTGAAACCCGAATACGTCACCACTTCTGCAGATCGTGTGTTAAACAACCGGCAACGAGTGATTTTCCTGCGGCGCGCGCTTTGGAAAGGGCTCAGGCTGCCTGACTACCAGCAATGAACAATCCGAACGGGGCAGTATTAATTCGGCGGTATTCCGGCGCACAAAACCCGATAGCCCCGTACGTGCTGTGCTTCCCACAATAATCAGACCAGCCCCGAGTTTCTCGGCAAGGTCAGGTATGATCTTTTTCGCATGGCCGTTTAGAACATGCAGCTCCGGCGCGACGTCTTCGGTCGACGAATACCCGATGTTCGCTCGCGGCCTGGTAACCGCATCATGCAACCAGGCTCTCCGTTTGGCCGCTTCGTGGGTATGCATTCGATCGACCTGCAGGTCGCTCGCCGGGTTACATTGTGCCCGCAAATGACCTTCGCCACGCAATCGCCAGGCGTGCACAAAGTGCAGCGATCGGGATTCAGTCAGGGCAATCGACCTCGATATATCGACAATGCGTTGATTGAGCCCGGTCTCCAGGTCACCTTCGTCTGGCATATCCAGTGCCGCGAGGATGGCGCTTTTGTCGCCTTGCCCGGCAACATTTGCCAACCATACTGGACAGGGACAACTTCTGATCAATTCCCGGTCTTCCTGTGCGCCGGAAAAAAATTGCAGTGACCGATGCCCGGTAAACGGCTTGATGACGAGATCGTAGCCATTCGCGCGGACCGCGCGAGTCACTTCGGTATGCAGTTTACCGACCAGAACATCTACAGAAATGTCGAGATCACCGATGCTGCTGTTTGCGATTAATTTGTTCAGCCGACCAACTGCGTTGGCTCGAATCACATCGTTCACGGTTTGCCCGGCGCCGTCCGTCAAATATCGAGGAACCTCTGGAACAACGCAATCAACCACTTCACAGACTGTAAGCATTGCGCCCTCGGCACGTGCAAATGCGGCGGCATGCCGTAAGGCCCGCGCCTGGCCGGTATGGCCGGAATCGAGTACGAGCAATATATTGGAAAATCCCATAGTGCGAACCCTCGCTGCTGCAGCGTGCAATTCAATTTGCACTTTGGGCGCAGTTTGAGACAGTTCGACTGGAGTTGTTATTCGGGCTTCCCAGCGGGTGATTGTGGCCAGCCCGTAGTCAGCCTGCGGTACGAGACCATGGTGAGGCGCATGACTCACTCACGATTCAAACAAGTCCGGGTTTCGTTGTATAAATTTCTGGATCCAGACGTCAATGAAGGACCGGCGTTTGCGCTTCATGTACCACCAGCCCAAAGTGCTGATAAAAGCTGCACCGATGGCATTCACGATCATGTCCCACATCGTATCGGTCAAACCTGACGGATCATCGAACATTGCCTTTTGCATGTTGGCACCAAAAATAGTATCCATCAAATACTCGAAGATCTCCCATAACGTACCGACGGCGACAGCGAACATGAATGCGAAAAAAGCAAGAAACCGTGGTGTCATGGAAAATGCGATTTTCTCGCTTGCGTTCAGTACATAGACCAACAAGAACCCAAGAATGCCCATTAGCAATCCGGACGTACTATGCAGCGCAATGTCCCACCACCAGATTTTTTCGTAGTAGCTACGGACCTCTCCCAAAAACAGAGCCGAAAAAACAAAAACCAGCGCAAGTATCTGAAATTCCGCCGGGATTTGTACCGCAAGTCGGTCGCTGAACAGTGTTACGAGAAGAATTAGCAAGGCGATGGTCAAAATAAGAAACGCACTGAGCCATTGTTTTTCGGAAACAACGACCACCAAATCGATCGCCATCAGAGTGACAATAGCGAAGACAATCCATCGCTTGATCCTGCTCGCCGCATCAAGTTGATTCATGCTGTCCTCACGATCTAACGAAAGTCCCGGCTATCAGGTGGAATCAGGCAGGCCTTTGCTCTCATCGCCGGTTTTGTAGACAACTGACGCCGTCTGAACACTTGCCAGTGCCTCACCAAAATCTCTCCGTTGATCCGTTGGTACTGGCGGCTGACTCAATGTGCGATAACCGACATAGCCAAACAGCAACAGGTGAACAGCGCCGCTAAAGACGTAGAGCCCGCCTGGCCCGAATACACCCATCGCCATTGCTGCAAGCAATGGGCCAGCGACGGCGCCCATACCGTACAACAGCAACAAACCACTTGAGACCTGCACGTATTCGTCCTGTCCAGCGTGGTCATTGGTGAGCGCCACCGCAACCGAATACAACGGGAACGCCATACCGCCCCACAACGCACCAAGCAGCATCAATGAGAGCTCGGGTAACCTCGCCTCGGTGAGAACAATCACCGCACCGGCAATACCTGCACCGAGTGCCGTACCGGCCAAAACCCGTCGCCGGTCCATGCGATCGGACAAAAGGCCGAGTGGCCACTGAAAAATTGCACCACCGATTACACCACTGGTCATGTACCATGCGGCCGAATCCGTGTTGCCCGTGACCTGTGACGCGAAAATCGCTGAAATTCCCCAGAAAGAACCGTTGGTCAGCCCGGCACCAAAACAGCTCACGGCACCCGACGGCGAGATCGCAAACAATCGACGCAAATCAAG
>DDIP01000174.1 GCA_002338605.1 Proteobacteria bacterium UBA1847
TCGCAGCTTGTATGGCTTCTTTGCGAATCTGGTAGGGGTCGTCGAGCAACAGACAGCGAATCAGTGAATCGTCGATGTGTGGAGCGCCGGTGGCATCGCCGGGCCCGATAATGCGAGTCTTTCCTCTCTGCACAATCTCGACCATGAAGTCGGCATAGCCAATGGCCATATCAACAACCAGGTCGGCGTGCTCGGCTGCAGCGAGGACGGCGTTCGAGATCAACGGGTCCCAGGTAAAACCCGGTTGGTAGGCAGGGTGCGGTCCCATCGGGACGTGGATTTCAACGACCGTCGCACCAAACTGCATGGCCACACCTGAAAATGCGGTTGTAACGTGTTTTGGAGTGTGTGAGTCGCATATCAATAGCACTCGCCAGCCGTCCTGAACATTACACTGGTCCCTATACATGAAGTGTATGGCTTTCAGCAATTCTGGTCTGAGGTTCACACTTACGTCAGAATATTCTGCCACGATATATCTCCCGCGTATTGTTGTTTCGATGGTAACGAAGAGTGCCTAGGCACCGCTGCCCAGGGCTATTCAGATTCTCAAATGCTGGCTTCCGAAAAAACGAATTTACCCGAATCGTCTCCGAAAGGTACGGTTTACTCTCGCTAATGCCGAATCGACACGCTTCGACCACCAGGAGGTTGACCAAAGATGACTTCAACTAAAATGACGACCACCAGAACGCCGCTCGCACTTGCCGTGTCATTGGCGTTGCAAGCTCCAGTTTCGCTTGCACAGGGTGACGTTCTGTTGGAGGAGATAGTCGTAACGGCTAGTCGTCGTGCGCAGACTGTTCAAGAGATTCCGTACAATATTAATGTCGTCACCGGAGACCAGCTTGCTGCTACCGGGGTTTCCGATGCTGCGAGTATGGTGCGGCTCGTACCGGGCCTTACGACCATGGATGAGGGCCCAAGGGTTTCCGGCAATCGAAACAACTTCAATATTCGCGGAATGAACGTCAATGGGGCGTTCAACAACGACGACAATCCGTCGATCAGCCAAGCGACTGTTTCCACGTATCTGGGCGAGGTTCCCGTATTCTTCCCGATGAAGCTGGTCGATCTTCAGCGAGTCGAGGTATTAAGGGGGCCACAGGGTACGCTCTACGGAGCTGGATCCGTCGGCGGGACCATACGATTTATTCCGAATAAACCCAGTACCGAGGGTACGACGTTCGACGTAAAGCTGGAGTTGTCGGATACCGACAATTCAGGAGATACGTCGTATGACGTACTGGCGACCGCGAATTTTCCGATTTCCGACAGGTCCGCGTTCCGGTTAAGTGCAGGTCACGAGAGGCTTTCAGGCTTTATCGACGCGATCGGCCTTATAGAACATACCGGAACACCGATAAGTCCGGGCGAAATCGTACTCGCGGATCCGGCGGATATTCTGGGAAGCGGCACCGTACCCGCTCCCCCCATTAAGGACTCAAACGACTCGGATCAGACCTACATCCGTGCCAGCCTGTTGTTTAAGCCTAACGATACGATAGCGATCGGGATCAACTATAACTATCAGGAAGTCGAAGCAAACAATCGCTACGAGGACAATCGATTCTTCGGCTCTGGTCAGGAATACGTAACGCATAAGGCATTCACGGATCCGCAGAATGCGGATTTATCAATGCTGGACCTGGATGTGGAGGCGGATCTGGGATTTGCGCGCCTGACGTCGTCAACCGCATTCGCAGATGTGAATCTGCACAGCTCGTCGGACTCAAGCGGCTTTCTGAGAACCAATATTCCGCAGTATTATTTTGGGAACCCACGTGTTTTCTCACCCCTGGACCGCCGTCAGCAGGTCGAGACATTCTCTCAGGAATTGCGTTTGGTGTCTGAAGGGGATGGGGCGGTGGACTGGGTGGTCGGAGCGTTCTACCTCAAGAGTGACCTGGATTTCAGGATGCATCAGGTTTTGTCCGGTGCCAATGAGTACACGAACGCCTACTTCGGCACTCCAGCGCCAGTCGACTTCACGGACGTTCTTGCATCGGGCGGGGCGAACCAGGAGTTTACGGACCTTGCCGCATTCGGCGAGATCACCTGGCACATTAGTGATAACTGGCAGATTACCGGCGGTCTCCGCGTCTTTGATCAGGAGCTGACCGGGACGGCAGGAATTCCACTGCCGTATGCGTCGCGGACTTTCGAGTACTACTACTACGGAACAGCTACAGATGACTTCCTGCTGGGCGGCATCAATCCGACCAACTACGATGTGTCGGATAGTATTCTAAAGCTCAATACCTCGTATGATCTATCCGATAGTACAATGCTTTTTGCAACCTATTCCGAAGGCTTCAGGGCGGGTGGTGCCAATCAGCTTCCGGAAACGGATCCTTTCGGAAACGACAATACACCGTTTTTAACGTTCGATCCGGATGAGGTGAAGAACTACGAGATCGGCATCAAGGGTATGCTAGGCGGCCGATTTGCGTATACGGCAACTGGATTTTTCGTTGACTGGTCGGATTTTCAAGCGACTCTAAACTCACCCTTCGGAATTGCATTTGTGGACAACGTTCCAAGTGCCGAATCGACCGGTATTGAAATGGAATTGAATGGGAACGTGACTGAGAACCTTCAGTTTAACTTCGGGTACTCCTATGTGAATGCGGAGATCACAGAGCCTTTTGAATTCGCTCAAGGTGATCCGTCAACCGTTGTACCCAAAGGTACTCGCTTGCCGGGCGGGGCAGAACACGAGTTATTCGTGTCTGGCGATTTTCACGTCCCGCTGGCAACCTCATCCCTGGTTTTCCATGCCGACGCATCCTATCGAAGTGACGTAAACAGTAATTTTCTGGATTTACCCAATGTTCCCGCGATGAGTTTTGCGAACTTTGACGCATTCACGGTTTGGAACGCATCGCTAACCTGGGACAAAGAGAGCTACAGCATCACCTTTTTCGGCAAGAATCTAACCAGCGAGCGGGGTGAGTCTTCGGTGTCTACGGCCAGTTTGTTTGGGGATAGGGACCAAGGCTGGGGTGTAATCCGCCCGAGAACGTTCGGTATACGGCTGAACTACAGCTACGAGTAGTTGCGGCTCTTCGACGAAACCGCACAAGCGCCTATAATGCGCTATGCCCAGTGAGCTAACAGAAACGTTGAAATCGGCAGCGAGATTGCTGCAACGCGGAGATTTAAGCGGGGCCACGGCGACGCTCTCAAGTATCATCGATCGTTATCCTGACGTCGGTGACGTTTGGGCGCTGAAAGGCGAGATCGCCATTAGGGAAGGACGGATGCAGGACGCCTTGTACGCCGTTGACCAGGCGGTGCAGCTTGAACCAAATTTGTTGGACAGGCATTTACAACGTGCTCGGTGCTACGTATTAGCAGGCAACACGGATGAGGCACGGGTATCAGCGACCGCCGCATTGAATTTCGATGTTACTCGTCTCGATCACCAGCTAATTCTGGGCGGTGTTTTGGTGCGCTGCGACGATCACAGCAAAGCACTGGACCTTTATCTCGACGCCGAGAAGCAAGTGCCGGATAACGCAGATGTCTATCGCGGTCTCGCATCTGTATACCGGTTCCTGGGGCATATCGATAGCGCAGAAAAAGCATGTGAGCGGGCTATCCAGATTGATCCTCATGACTATGAAACGATCGGGCTGAGATCTTCTCTCAGATCCCAGGCGCATGATGGCAATCATATCGACCAATTGCTTGCTCTTGAGAAAGCGGGTGTCAGGCATTGGAGAGGGTATGTGCACGTTTGTTATGCTCTCGCAAAAGAATACGAAGACATTGGTGAACATCAATTGTCGTTCAGCTGGCTGCAGCGAGGCGCGAGCACCAAGCGAACGAATACTCGTTACAACGTACACGATGACGTGAAGGTATTTTCAAGCCTGAAGCGCGCGTTTTCGAAAGAGACCATAGAGAGTTTTGACGATAGTGGTGATCCCAGCGAGGCGCCGATCTTTGTTGTAGGGATGCCGCGGACGGGCTCTACGCTCGTTGAGCGAATCATTTCTTCACATAGCAAAGTGCAAAGTTGTGGGGAGCTAAGCACGTTCTCTGTAGAAATGATGAACTTGATCGAGCGCGATGGTCAGCCGCTTAAAGACCGGCTGGATCTGGCCCTGCGTGCGACGCAAGTTTCATTGGAAGAAATGGGCGCAAATTACATTAGGAGCGTCACGCCGATTCGTGATGGATGTCCGAGATTTGTCGATAAGCTGCCAATGAACTCACTGAACATTGGGCTTATTCACGGAGCACTCCCAAACGCAAAGATTATCCATGTTGTTCGGAACCCGCTGGACGCGTGTTACGCCATGTACAAATTCCTGTTTAAAAACGGCTATCCGTTCTCGTACGACTTACAGGATTTGGCAACTTACTACGCCGAACATTATCACCTGATGAACCACTGGCACCAGGTGCTTCCCGCGCGCCGGATCTACGACATACATTACGAGCATGTCGTCGAAGACTTGCCGGGTCAGGCCAGACGCCTAATAGAATTTTTGGGCCTGCCGTGGGAGAATGAATGCCAGAAATTCCATTTGAACCAACAGGTTTCAACCACGGGTAGTGCATCGCAAGTTCGAAAGCCTGTTTACAGTTCGTCAGTCGGCAAATGGCAACGATACGAGAACGAGCTGAAGCCCCTGCGGCAGGCACTTGAGAAACTGGGCGTGCCAACCACCTGACCGTGCTTTTTCAATGAATATTGAGTTCGTTCATGAACACTTTCATCAACCGTGATACGCGCGCGGATTTGCGCTTAATCAAGCTGAGTTGGACGGCTCGTCGTACCTGTTCCGGCATCACGGTGCGGATCAGGCCCTGAGATAGCCAGTTGTTCGCGTAGTGATTGGGGAGATAACCGACGTACAATCCGGACAGGACCAGGTACGCCGCACCTTCGATGTAAGGCGAGGATGCGACGGTATTGAATGCAAAAGGTGGTTCCCACCCGGGCAGCCCCTCGCCGTACCCCCAGCTCACATAGCGTGCAGCAAGCAAGTCTTCATCGCTAATGTCATCGTCGTTCCGATCGAAGAACGGGTGAGAATTCGCGCAGTACAGTTCGTGAATTTCCTCAAACAGCGGCCAGTACTCAAGGCTTTCTATTTTGTGATGAAAAAGCCCGATCGCTATATGGAGATGATCGTCAAGAATTTGTTGTTCGAGTTCGACGGCTCCGCCAACGTAGATACTGATCTTCGCATCGGGCGCTGCAGAAGCGAATTCCGATATTGCGTTTCGAATCATTGGGTTGTCATGCGTAACGCTGTTGTCGATCAGGCCGATTCGCAACTCGCCGGAAAGACGGCCCTGTGATTCAGCTACATCGGCCCTAAAGTCTTCCAAAGCACCAAATAATTTTTCGGATGCACGGATTACCGCCTTGCCGTGGTTGGTCAATTTAAAAACACCACGTCCTCGTTCGCAAAGCCGATAACCAAGCCGGGCTTCCAATTGCGCCATTTGTGTGCTGATTGCGGATTGACTCATGTTGAGTTGCGCTTGTGCGGCAGAAAAGCCACCACATCGGGCGATCACATGGAACATCCGGAGCAGTTTAATGTCGTTGTCTTGCAGCGAGCCGAGCACTTGTCCAAACCTCCTGATGTATTCCGGTGATTGTTCCATATCTAAGCAAGTAAGTATCTGTGAAAAAGAATACTTCTCGCAACTTCAAACAGAGATAATCGCAGCGTTTATACAGGAGTCTCTCACCTTGGCCTCAATCACACCCGACGTTGCAACGCGACTTAAACCTGACTCAATACCAGTGATTAAATTAATCCTTGAAGAACTGTGCAATTTGCAGCCGGATCAGGCTGTGTTGATTATTAGCGATGCTCGGACCCCGGACCACGTCGTCGCGTGTTTCCAGGGGATGGCGCTGGCATTTGGTGCCGAAGCCGTCACTATGGAGTGTCGAATTCCAGAGGGCGGAGCGACATACCAGCCGGGATCCAGATGGCCGTCGATGCTGGCGCAGGCTGCGAAAGAAGCTGACCTTATTATTGATATGGCTGTCGGCTACGCAGAGTTTATTGTCGACGCTATCAGGAACGGTGCTCGCGTTATTTGCCCGGGAGATGGGATCGGTGGCCCATTTATGGATGACGTCCTGATTCGAACGATGCTTCATGTGGATATACATGCCATCCGGCGCCATGCGGATCAGATCGCAGCGCGATTTTCGGATGCGAAGACGTGCATCGTCATAACGGGAACTGACGAACTAATGATCGATCTTACAGATGTGCCAGGCGAGTCTGGTTGCGGTTTTCTGTGGGATCCAGACAAGAAAGACTGGAAATCTTCCTGGACATTTTTACCGCCAGCGCAGCCCGGGATTTTGGTTCCCAAAGGTCGCGGAACCGGGTCAATAAATGTTGATGGCACACTCCTGTATCACCCTGACTATCATGAGAAGCCCGACACACAGTTGCGTCTGACTTTTGAAGATGGACACCTGAAATGCATCGGTGGCGATCGAGTTATGGCAGCTCGGCTGGAGGCATGGCTGGATGGGCTTGGCGACGAAGGTGCATACTACGGGCCGGTGCATTTGAATATCGGTAACAATCCGAATGCTTTGTTGACACAAAGTCAGGAGTGGGAGCGCGTTTACGGCTCTATTACCTGTGGGATGGGCGATTTCAGCTTGCTGGGCGGTCTAATGCCTGGGATAGATCCAAACATACTGAACAAATCGTCTGTTCACTGGGACTGGACGGTACTGCACCCGAAAATACTCCTTGACGACCGGGTGTTCGCCGAAAAAGGCAGAATCTATGCCGTCTAGTCAGAATCTGCCTTCAACCGATATCGCATGGACCCACAAGTCTAGTGCCCATTGAACAAGGCTGCGCTGGCTTCGTACGTCAAACTGGGAACGTCATTCTCGCACAAGCAAGGTATTCAAGAAGCCGCGTGGAGTTGAAGGCACTTTGCTTGCCGTCAATCCACTTGGTATAAGGCCGCTAAAAATCTGATCATAAATGCAGATTGGAAAGCGATAGAGTTTGTTTCTTCAGTCCATTGTCAAACTCCTTGCTTTCACGGATACTGATTCGCAATGTCGCTGATGTCCGGAAAACTTGCCGCTTCAATTTTGCTGATGCTGGTTCTCTGCAACGCGGCATTTATTGCGCATGCGGCATCACATGTGTCGGGCGAGTTCGTCAGTTGCGAGGTGTGCCTCGCGCATACGCCGCTGTCGCACGGACTGGCTCAGGAAACTGCAACGCTATCAATTCCGCCTGCTGTCACAATGCGCGACGGGCAGACGTTTCAATCGGTCACCGCCACACCCGCGCGGTCGACTTTCGCGCGTGGGCCGCCCCTTTATCTTCAATAATTGACCGTGACGCTGCTCTCGGCAGCGATCGTATTTTGTTGAACCCAAAGGAGACGATGCCATGCGTATCGACTTATCAAGGGGCGCCGCACTGGCGCTGTTAGTGGCTTTTCCGGCCGTGTCGCTGGCACAGCCCACGGAAATCGAATTATTGCGTACCGCGATCGACGAGATACGCGCCGACTATGACGCAAGAATTGCGGAGCTCGAACGGCGCCTGGCCGTCGCTGAGCAAAACGTTCAGCAGGCGAGGAGTTCGGCGCCAGGTTCCGTGCCGGCGCCAGGTCGGACAACGTCCGCCAATCCGGCGATCGGCGTTATATTTTCTGGCACAGCATGGGACTACAGCAATTCGCCCGAGGGTTATTCGATTGCAGGCTTCCCGTACGGTGGAGAGGCCGGGCCCATAGAAGAGGGCCTGGCACTCGGCGAGACCGAAATCATCATGAACGCCAATGTCGATGACAAGTTCACCGCCTGGCTGACGCTGGCGCTGGCGCTCGAAGACGGTGAAGCCGTTACCGAGATCGAAGAAGCCTGGGTTGAGACGACCGCATTGCCGGCAGGTTTCAGCGCACGCCTTGGTCGATTCTTCTCAGGCATCGGTTACCTGAATAGCAAGCACGTACACACCTGGGACTTTGTTGACCAGCCCTTGCCGTACCAGGCTTTTCTTGGAGGCCAGTTGATCGACGATGGATTGCAGGTTCGCTGGCTGGCACCAACCGATCTTTATCTTGAACTCGGCGGTGAGGCGATGCGAGGCGGTCAATACCCGGCTGCATCGGCCGCGCATGATGGTGTTGGAAGTTACAGCCTGTTTGCGAATGTCGGCGCCGACATCAGTTCGAGCAGCAGTTGGCTGGCGGGTGTGTCTTATCTCGATGCGACCGCGATCGACCGGCCATCCGGGGACGAAGAAGACCCGTTGTCTTTCACCGGCGACTCGGACCTCCTTGCTGCCCAATTCGTCTGGAAGTGGTCACCCAACGGCAACTGGAAGGAGCGAAATCTGATCCTGCAGGGGGAATACCTGAGAAAGCACGAGACCGGCTTCTATTCAGGAATGGGACTGGTCGATACCCCGTACGATGTCGATCAGAGTGGCTGGTATGCACAAGCCATCTACCAGCCG
>DDIP01000133.1 GCA_002338605.1 Proteobacteria bacterium UBA1847
CATTGGGTTGTTTTCGATCAGACTGTTTTGGACGAAGCACCCCCGATACTCCAGGACTGGACCCGGGAAGCCATGGTCGAGGCTTTCAAGGGGCCCGACGCAAACTTCTTCCGCGGCGAGACGATCTTCGCGTTAGCGAAAGCCGCAGGGCTGCCGGAAAACGAACTGGCGGCAACGGTCGAGGGCTACAACTACGGTGTTACAACTGGCAATGATTTCTATGGGCGTAAGCATCTGCCGACTAAGCTGCAGAAACCGCCATTCTATGCAATCCGGCATCAAGGCACATCAATTACAAGCACCGCCGGCATCGCGGTGAACGAGAAGCTTCAAGTCGTACGATCTGATGCTTCCGCTATACCGAATTTGTACGCAGCTGGTGAGATTCTCGGTGCAGGCGCTACCCAGGGGCAGGCATTCTGTGGCGGTATGATGGTGACGCCGGCGCTCACATTCGGAAGATTGCTGGGTGAACGAATCATTCAGTTCAGTTGATACCCGTTTGGCAGGAGGGCAGAACGTGGAACTGGCCCTGACGATTAATTGCTTTTATTATTTATCTATAGTTTTTAATTAGATTAATTTGTTAAATCTTGTAGAGTGCATTTTGAGAGCAAACGAATCCGCTAACAAATGGTGAACCTGCAGCCAGGAAACCATTTGAACGGAATGTAAATTGAGGGGGAAAATAATGTACTCGACAAGACTTCTGCTGACACCAGCGATGGTGCTGATAGTTATACTTGCAATCGTCTTGCCGCCGGAGGCGGCACGTGCACAGGATAAGGACGACTCAGCGGTATTATCAGAGATCATAGTTACAGCGCGCAAACGCGAAGAGAACCTGCAGAACGTGCCGGCAAGCATTTCTGCCTTCACGGCGTCTACGATAGCTGAATACGGTGTAAATGATATTAGTCAGCTCAGTGACTTCGCTCCGAACTTCAGCTACGAGAAATTTGGCGGGAGAATGGGCGCCGAAGGGGACGTGGCCAGACCGGTAATACGCGGGCAGTCAAACATTATTGGAGAGGGAAATGCAGCCTTCTTTGTTGACGGAATTCCATATTCTGAATCGATCCTGTCCTTTCCAATACAAGCAATAGAAAGAGTAGAGGTTGTCAAGGGCCCACAGGCTGCATTGTTCGGGCGATCAACTTTTTCCGGCGCAATCAATTTGGTGACCAAGCGCGGTACCAATGACTTTCAAAATACCGTTTCACTGCGCGCAGCGCAGCACAACGATTACGAAGTCAATTTGACGTCCAGCGGGCCGCTGTCTGACGATAAGGTATTCTACTTTATACACGGCAGGTACTATGACTATGGTGGCGAATACAAGAACGAACTGGACGGAACAGATGTAGGCCAAGAGCAGTCATTCGGACTTAATACGGCGATCGAGTTGATACCTGATGAAAACCTTAGAATAAATATTGCGGCAGGGTACAACAAAGACGACGATGGATTGCCTGCGACTCGTGTACAGGATCGCTTCGCGAACAACTGTTTTCTCGATCAAGCTCGCCAGTATTATTGTGGCGCAGTTACTGAATTCGAATCGGTTGTTTTGGCGAAAGATCGGCTTCTTGGCGAAGAGGGAATTCGGCGTGACGTTAGCCGCGTCTCGCTAGCGGTCAACTGGGACATCGGCGCCAGCGGATTTCACCTCACGTCTAATATGGGTCATAACCAATCGGACTACACCTTTGGTATTGACCAAACGAATCTGGGGGACCCCATCAATTTCGCAGGTGGGTCCTTCGTACGTGTTGAGGAAAGTGAACGCGATGAAAGCTCTTTTGAGCTGCGTCTCGACTCGCCGCAAAATGAAAATTTTCGCTACCTGATCGGAACTTACTACTATGAGCGCGATCGTGAACGCTTCCGGCGACGTCCCGGAACCAACGTCCTGATTGCGGACTTCGGCAAGGAGACTGTGGAGAACTTCGCAGTTTTCGGTGCGATAGAGTTTGAAATGGGAGACGCGTGGACGGCTCGGGCTGAAATGCGACGGCAGTCGGACAAGATTGGCCTTATTCCCGCTAGCGGCCCGCAGTTGGAAGCAACATTTGATTCGAACTTGCCACGTGTAACACTCGACTATCAAATGACAGAGAACATGATGCTCTATGGCGTTGTGGCGTTAGGCAATAAGCCCGGCGTTTTCAATGCGAACCCAGCGTTACCTGAATTTGCACGGTTTGCCGATGAAGAGGAAGCGTGGAATTACGAAATCGGTGCGAAGTGGAATTCGACTGACGGCAGAATGCAACTCAATGGCGCTGTGTTCTATATCGACTGGACCAACCAACAATTGAGTGACTCAATTTCAGTGGCTGGAACGCCAATTTCATTTGTTTCCAATGCTGGCGAGACGGAAGTATGGGGAGCGGAAGTGGACGGTAGAATGCTTCTGGCCGATAACTGGGATCTCTATGGCTCATATGGCTACAACAACGCGGAATTTGCTTCGAACTGTGATCCGGTCCAAGGGCGTGAGTTGACTGGCATCGATTGTGTTTCACCGAATGGTGTCGACGGCGGTGACGTGTCAGGCAATCAAACGCCGAACTCGCCAGCGAATCAGTTTTCGTTGGGTACGAGCTACACACATGCGCTGTCTGGAAATATGGACTTGGTCCTAAGAGCCGACTATTCATACCGGAGTAAAGTTTATGCCCAGGTTCATAACCTCGCTTATGCTGACGAACGGCAACTCCTGAATTTGCGAGCAGGGTTCGATACTGAAAAGTGGAGAATAAACCTGTATGTAGACAACGCACTAGACGACCTTACGCCCTCAACGGTCACTCGTTTCGCGGATCTGGCTAACCTCAATATCGGTCCGAACGTTAATCCGGATCAGGACAATGTCCCGGGAACGACATCCGTTGAGCGTGGCTTTCTTGTACCTCTGGCGACCGGTCGCAGAGTCGGGATTTCGGCGACCTTTGAGTTCTAACCTCCAGTGGTTTTTTCCGGGCGCCGATAACTTCGGTAGTCCTTTGTGCCCTCGATAAGGGTATTACCCTGGCGGCACCAAGCAGGTTAGGGATGAAAGGCAGGCAACTAAGACAATGGGGCCGAAATTGAATGGCCAGGAGTAACTGTTCATGAATGAATCAAAAGGTTCGTCTGTTCTAAAGCGTATCGAGGCCGCAAAAGGACGGAAGGTCTTGCCGATGCATGAATTTCTAGCAGAATCGGACCCGGAGACGCTTGATGCGTTCGACAGGTTTCTGACTTGCTCGATCTATCGCGACGATGGATTGCCTGAGTCGATCAAGGAAATGCTGCTTGCGTGTGTTTGTGTCACCGCTGGCTCCAGTCAACCGGTAATCGCAAATCACTGCCGCAAAGCACTCGCTGCGGGTCTTGAGAGAGATCTGTTGGTGCAGGCGCTTGAAATTACTGCTGCCGTCATGGCGACGAGGACGCTTGCAATCGGTATCAATTCGGTCATAGACGCAGAGAATTCGTGACCAAACTTATTGGCGCCGATCAACCATTTGGCGTATCGCGCAAACTCAGCTATCAAATGGTTGCAGACCAATACACTGGCCGAGTGCTTTACATTACATTCAAGACTGCCGCGGACTTGTCGCGCTGGCTGCCCGCTCCCCTGGAAATGGACGATGTTCACGAAGGCTTTCTTAAGCTTTACGAATTAAAGCGAAGGCCAGTGGGTGGCCAGCCTTATCCGCCGGCCTTCAGTCAGTATTACGAAGCCTGTGTTGCTGTACAGGCAGCGCCCCCAGGGGAGTTGCCGCGCCATTACAATCTATTCATGTGGGTAACGCATGACTGGGCAATATATAAGGGCCGTGCAGCATTTGGTTGGCCCAAAAAAATTGCAAATATCACGATGACCTGGACGTATCCTGACAACGGCTTGTATGACCGCGATAATGGTATCAACGACTTCAACGTCGATGTTGATCGTTACGGATACCCGATCGTGCGGGTTAGGGCGAAGTTGGATGCCGAAATGCCGGCCGGGAAAAGAACGCCGTTTAACGGCTTCTACACGGTGCGGCATATACCTTCGCCTGTCGGAGCCGCTGAAGATATTTGCGAACTCCTGGTGATTGAACCTCGCGATGGGTGGTTTGGTGATGAAACATGGGGTGATGCCGAGGTCGACTTTTCCAATGCACCGGATGAAGAAGTCGGAATCCTGGGCCCGGTGGATGTGACAGGATGTGTTTTGAGGGATACGGGGTGGGTTTTACCGGCCTGGCCCGCAAAGCGGCTGATGAAACTCGATCCCATCCCGACAGATTTTGGTGAAAACAAGCCTTGCTAAGGTTGGAGGATTTTAGATGACCGCGTTTAAGGGAGTTTTTCCCGCTATTGTTGCACCCCAAGATGAAAGCAACGAAATTCTTTTCGAGGTTATGGGTGATCTCGCGAAACGACAAGTCGCAGATGGTGCAGGTGGTTTCTTGGTAAATGGCCACACCGGCGAACTTTCGCTGCTAACAGGTGATGAACGTCGCGAGACGATCCGCACAGTGCGAGCGGCTGTTGGAAAAGATGTGCCGATAATTGCCGGCGTACACACTCAGGGATTGGGCAAGCAATTTGCCGGGCAGGCTGAATCTGCAGCGGAATGCGGTGCCGATGCCATACTGGTATTTTCCCCATTTTCTTTTGCACGTGGAGCATTTCAATTCGCACCGGAAGCAGTGGTCGATTATTATCGCGAAGCAACAAAGCTAACACCAATTCCGATGTGGTTTATGCAATATCGTCCGCAAACAAACCTGATGATGCCTAGACATGTACTTGCCGAGATCGCGGCGCTTCCAAATGTTGCGGGAATCAAACAGGAAGTAGAGGATGATATCGAGTACGAAAGAGATCTGGTCACGATACGCAAAGCAAATCCGAAACTCACGGTATTTGCGGCGACTGACCGGGGACTGTTTGGAAATTATGCACTTGGTGCCGATGGATGCACGATCGGACTGGCCAATTTCGTAAAGCCAGTTAAAGCGTTGCAAGATCGTATCTGGGCGAACGATCTCGAGGGTGCCAGGGAAGCTTCGTTGCACTTGATGCCGCTCATGGATGCTATATATAGCCCCCCCAGCTATCGTTGGTCGTCTCGATTGAAGTACGCGCTGTGTGCTGCTGGATACATACCAACTCCAAATATTCGAACACCGCTGTTTCCAGCTCGTCGTGAGGAGCGTGAAGCGATCGATGCGATTCTGGCAAACTACATAAATTGAGAGGCACTCATGCGGAAAATTGATGATCGCGAGTTCTATGACACACTAGAAGAGGTCGTAGAGCCATCACACACAGCAGTACTTGTAATCGACCAACAGAACGATTTTTGTCATGAACGTGGTTATTACGCACAAGAGTTGGGTCTGGATGTAACTATGACTCGAGCTCTGAATGAGCCAATCAATCAGCTTACAGCGGCCGCCCGAGCGAGCGGCGCGATGGTAATTTTTACTCAATACGTCATCGCTAAAGGCTTTACCTCCGATTCTCCCATGTGGCTTGGTATCCATGTCGGCGCGGGACTGAAGTCGCTGGATCAGGAGAACTTCTACACCATTGAAGGGACTTGGGGTGCCGAACTGTATGAGCATATGGATGTTCAGTCGACTGATCACGTCATCAAGAAGTTTCGTGGGTCGGCTTTTCACAATACGACTCTTGACTCTTTACTAAAGAAGAATTCCATAGAATCGCTTGTCATCGCAGGCCAGGTGACTGAGGGGTGCGTAGAGAGCTCGATAAGGGCCGCTCGAGATGCCGACTACTACACGGTATTGGCCAAGGACGCGATCGGGTCAGTAAGCCGGGAGAGGCATGACAGAGTGATGAGTGGGTGGCTTGCCCGTACATATTGTCCAGACACTGTAGATATCATCGACATCTGGAAGAGGGATACCAAGGCCTAAGTCAAATACTGCCGAGATGAGGGCGTCTGGGTATGTTCGCCTAAATCTGGTCTGTGGTTCCTATTCGCTCCAATATTGTTGTTTTCAAATCACTGATGAAGCGCTCGTGATAAGGGCGCACAACCATCCGAACCCTTCTGCAAATGCTGAATTGGCGTTTTTGTTGAAACTCCGGAATCGTATAGTATGCAACGGACCCGGAGGTTCGATTCGACGACTGGAATAGCTTTGGAGATACTAAGCCTATAACTTGCCCTCCATTGATAAGAGACATCGCCAGCGACATCGAATTCGTTCTTATAATATGGTGTGGTGGGCTGACATCCGCTGATGTAAAAACCCGCGCCAGGTATTCAGGCCAGTCGGGACTCACGGACACTGCAACCCACTGCTGTTTCGACAGGTCCTCAAGCGTCGGGCCCGGATGTCCGTAAAGTTCGTGTTTGTCGCTCAATACAATCTGTACACGGTCTTTGAAGAGCGGTTCTCTCAATATCTCCGGCGTATCGGCGGGAAGAAAGTGGTCGGATAGAAACGCGTAATCGATTTTGCCTTCGGCTAGCAGAGTAACCAGATCAGCAGACCACTCCTTTACAATCTTAACATTGAAGTCGGCGTAGGCAGACTTGAATCTTGAAATGGCTTCAATAACCAACTCGTTGCCGAGAGATCGGACGATACCGACCCGAATCTCGCTCCCGGAATTGCGAGCGCGAGCTTTCAGTTCGATTTTAGCTGCTTCGAATTGTCCTGTTATGACCTTTGCATGACCGTACAATCGATGTCCGTGGTCCGTGAGTACCGATCCCGCCTTGCTGCGCACGAATAGCCGCAGGCCGAGTTCCTTTTCCAGCTTGGATATTGACTGCGTCAAGGCAGATTGCGTCAAGCCAATGCGATCGGCAGCCTTGTAGAACTGCTTCGCTTCGGCAAGTGCCAGGAAATGCTTTAGTTGACGTACATCCAAGAACAGCGCTCCTTTTCGAGTTGTTGCGCCCCACTTTTATCATAAACTCAGATAATTCTAAAGGTGATCAAATTAATTAGTCTAATTGATATGCAGGCGGTACATTAGTTCCACTGCCCTGCTATGCGGGTTCAGTAATGGGAGAGCGCAATTGATGATTTCAACATACCAACTGCTGTTACTAGTCCACGTTCTGGCGTTTGTCTATTGGTTAGGCGCTGACCTCGGAGTGTTATATGCCGCACGATTTGGCGCTGATGAACGATTGTCATTGGAAACTCGCCAAACCATCGGCGATATCATGTCTTTTGTCGATCTATTCCCCCGACTAAGCGTTCCGACGATCGGTGCGACAGGTATCACAATGGCCTATCTGTCTGGCGGGTTGAGCATCAATGAGTTTTGGATAGGATTTGTCTGGGTTGCGGCATTTCTTTGGATATCGAGCAACGTATTCGTTTACGTGAATCGTTCAAGACGTAATCGGATCCGTGCGGTTATGCAGTTTGACACATGGTGGCGAATCGTATTGTTAGTTGCGATTGGCGGTGTCGCAATAGCTTCTTTCTTGGGTGTGGGAATTACGAGCAGCTATTCGTTGGCCGCAAAGCTCCTGATTCTGGCGATGGCAATTGCACTCAGTCTGGTACTGCGTTTCTTATTTAAACCATATCGACCGGCACTAGAAAGACTGGCAGCCGGAGGCGAAAATTCGAAAAACTCGGCGATCATGAATCGTGCACTTACACGCGCAAGACCTATCGTTCTTGTGATCTGGCTATTTACCGTTGCAGCGGCTGCTATTGGACTCTGGATGCCATTTTAGTCAGGCTTGCCTCAGCAATGGAGTGACCACCCGTTTTGGACTAAATATGAAGGTCGCAGTGTCTAACGCCCTATCGATATCAGCCGATGCCGTACTTGATGCGCTCCGCGAGGCTACCAGGTTCTCCGTACAAGCGGTCAAGCTCGGTGCAGTCTGCATTCTACTTGGGTCATGCACATCATCGACCATTGGCCGGGATGTCCTTCGTGTAGGCATCGTCAGTTTGCCACCGGCATATGGCAATCCCTACGCAGCCATGGGAGCACCGGCGTCCGTGACGTGGCAGCAACTCTTCGATGGCCTTACGCGGATTGATGAAGCCGGCAATATCGTAGGTGCGCTGGCAACAGACTGGTACCTTATCGACCCACACACTTGGCACTTCAAGTTAAGACGGGGTGTGCAATTCTCAAATGGATCGCCGTTTGATGCAGAAATTGCCAAAGAAGTTTTCGACTGGCTTCTAGGTGATGCAGGCCGGTTCACGCCAGTCGGTAATGAACTGCGTGATTTAGCGGAGGTTTCAGTCTTAGACTCACACGAGTTGCTCATCAGGACGCGTCTACCGGATCCCATCTTACCCAACAGATTAGCGATGGTAATGATGGTTGAACCCAATGAATGGAGAAATCTCGGGCCGAAGGCTTTCGGGCAGATGCCGGTGGGCACCGGACCTTATGTGCTTAGAACATGGCGAAACAAGAATGGCGCAGCTGAACTGCTGGCAAATGGCAATGGATGGCGTCGGCCACACGTAAACGTGGTTGAACTGTATCCTCTGCTCGATCATGCAGCGCGCTTTCAGGCGGCCATCTCGAACCAACTTCACCTGGCCCAATCGATGAAGCCTGAAGAAATGGAAATCTTTCGGAAGCGCGGTTTTGACGTGTTGGTTGATCCAAGCAAACAAATCATTGGGATCGCTTTTGATGTTGTCGGCCACCCAGAATCGCCGATTTCGGACCGGCGAGTCAGGCAGGCTATCAACTATGCGGTTGACCGACACTCGATATCCAAGATCATAACCTATGGCATACACAAGCCCGCCAGCCAAGGGGCGGCCCCCGGGGTGTTCGGCTACAATCCCGATTTGGAGCCCTATCCTTTTGATCCGGCCAAAGCACGTGAACTACTTCGGGAAGCTGGTTATGCGAACGGTTTTTCGATCAAAGCAACCATAGTGCAAGGCACTTACGCCAACGACACTGAGATTTACCAAAAGGTTCAGGAAGATCTTGCGGATGTCGGAATCGAGATAACCTTGGTTGCGACGTTATTTTCAGACTGGATTCGGCAGTATGTGACTGGTGAGTGGCGAACTGAGGCGTTTTCCCTGGGTTGGAATACCGCGCCATATCACGACGCAATCCGTCCAATGGACTATTTTTCCTGCGGCAAAGCACGGCCGTTTTTTTGCGATCAATCAATGATGGCGGAAATTGAGAATGCAGCAACCGAAATACGTTCGACCGAAAGAGAGCAGGCTTTGCAAAAACTGCAAATTCGCTTCCATGATGAAGCACCAAGTCTGTTCCTCCTGGAATACGGGCATATTTGGGTAGCCTCGAATAAGGTAAGTGGCTTTGAAATGGCAAACGGAGCACCGCAGCTCTATAAGCTACGCTACAGTCAGGCGACTGATCGCAAGGTAAATCGTTGAACCCTGTCTTGGAGACAGCGATTTTGGCTCTGTTGAGCCGTGGAGCGCAATGATGGCAAGGATCTCTTCGAATTTGCGACTTCTTGGCAATTTTATTGTCCTGCTTCTCGGTATCACTACCCTGATGTTCTTTGCATTGAGGGCAACCGGTGATCCAATAATCGTTATGGCAGGCGAGAATGCCAGTGCAGAGATGATTGATTCTCTTCGTCAACAGTATGGTTTTGATCAACCATTGCTGCTGCAGTACGTCTACTATCTTGGAAATGTTTTGAAGCTGGATTTTGGAGCATCGCTGGCGTCAGGACAAGAAGCACTGCCATACGTTCTACAACAGCTACCCGCGACATTCATGCTCGCGCTGTTTGGAATGACAGTGACGATTACAGTATCCGTGCCCATCGGAATATGGTTGGGTGCAAGACCTGACCGAACAGGTCCACGGATTGTTAGTGCCGCCGTTATCGTCGCGCAAGGACTGCCGGGATTTGTAACGGCGTTAATACTGATTCAATTATTCGTTGTAAAGCTCATGTGGTTGCCATCGCTCGGATACGCAGATGTAAGAACCTGGATTCTGCCGAGTGTGTCTCTCGCATCCTTTCTGGCACCAAAGTTGATCCGAGTCATTGCGGCGAATGTCTCAGAATCGATGCGGCAAGAATATATCCGTACGGCTCGTTCCATCGGGATGTCTGAACGGGGAGTCTTGTGGCGCGAAGCATTTCCGAACGCGATTCTTGGCACTGTTGCATTGATCGGTGCTCAATTTGCCTTCCTGTTTTCTGGTGCTGTAATAATAGAAGTTTTGTTCCATTGGCCTGGTATTGGGCTATTGTTATTTGAGTCAACTCAATCATTGGATTTTCCAGTGCTTCAAGCGATTGCCTTTGTTATCGCGGTGCTGGTTTTCGTTGTGAACTCGCTAACAAATGTCGCCTTTCACATGATTGATCCACGTGTTGGCAAGGTTATTAAATGAGCGCACGAGGGAACGGTAGTAGCGGTCTGAGGGGTCGAATCAAGGTACCGTTCGATTCGATTGAACTGACGTTAGGTATTGTCTTCCTGGCAATAATTCTCATGCTCGTTGTATTTCGCTCTCAACTACAGACACATGACCCGTATGTTGGGGATTTGTTGGATCGCTTTAGCGAGATAGGTGTCAATGGGCATTTGCTGGGCACGGATAACCTCGGTCGCGACGTCTGGTCACGTCTGCTGGAAGGAATTCGGTGGTCCATATCGGCGGCAGTAATTGATACATTGGTCGCTTTTGTAATTGGAACTTTTGTTGGATTAGCCGCTGCACAGTCTACCGGGTGGGCAAGAACGATTCTCAACCAAATAGTAGATATGGCGCTTGCATTCCCAAGCCTGATTATTGCCATGATAGTAGTGGCCGTTGTAGGGAGGGGTTTCTGGCCTCTGACTATAACGTTGGGTCTGGTTACTTGGCCGGTTTTCGCGCGTATAGTTTTTGCAGAGGCGCTGACGCTGCTTGAACGCGACTATGTAAAAGCGTCGAAGTCGTTCGGTGCCCGGCCACTGCTCATCATGCTCGGTCACATACTGCCAGGTCTGAGGCCAACACTAGCTGTGGTGCTGGCATTTCATTTTGCCGATATGCTCGTAGCCGAGAGTGCACTTTCTTTTCTCGGCCTTGGAGCGCCACTTGGTGTACCGACCTGGGGAAATCTCTTGCAGGAATCGCGTGACTACTTAATGGTTGCACCTTGGTTGTTAGCTGTGCCATCTGTTGGGATTATTTATACCGTCGTTGCTGTCAATTTGATCGGTGACGGACTCGCATCCATCGCGCGGCGTAAGGGACTGAGAATCGATATATGAGCCGCGGTTCCATATTGGAAGTAAAGAATCTGTCGATTGCGTTTCCGCAATCTGCAACGTCAACGAAGACGGTTGTTGATGGAGTGTCGTTTTCGATAGAACGTGGTAGAACGATGGGACTTGTAGGCGAGTCCGGGTCCGGTAAGTCGATGATCGCACTATCCATATTGGGTTTAGTGCCCGGCGGCGGTATTCCAGTTTCCGGACAGATCTTGCTCAATGGCAGGAATCTGCTGGAACAGACGACCAGTCAGGTACGAAGGATTCGAGGCTCCGAAGTTAGTATCGTGTTTCAGGACCCACTCGCATCTCTTAATCCTGTTCGACCCGTTGGCTCGTTGTTAGTACGCAGCGCAATGATGCATCAGGGGTGTAGCGAACAAGTGGCCCGCAACCGGGCTGCCGATATGTTAAGCGCGGTAGGAATACCTACTGCGACACAGCGCATGCGTTCCTATCCTCACGAGTTTTCAGGTGGACAGCGTCAAAGAATCATGGTCGCTCTCGCGATGATCAATAATCCCTCACTAATTATTGCAGATGAACCTACAACTTCATTGGATGCGACGGTGCAAATCCAAATATTGGATTTACTAAAATCGTTTGCGTCCGAATGCTCGCTCCTGTTGATTACTCATGATCTGACTGTCACGGCAGGAGTGTGCGATCGAGTCGCTGTATTGCGTAATGGAAAAATTGTCGAATCGGGTGACGCCTATGGTGTATTGAATAATCCCAAGGATCCGTATACGCAAACGCTTGTTGACGCTGTACCGCGTTTTGAAGGGCACCGATTCGTCGAGCCCAAGAGCTTGCCGCTCCAAGACGAGGATTTGATACTTGAGGTTCATGATCTTGATGTAACGTACATACAATCAGGCCGATCGTTCAACGCAGTTGAAGATATATCAATAAGCCTGGAACGAAATGGAACGCTGGGTATAGTCGGCGAGTCTGGATCCGGAAAATCAACGATTGCGAAAGCACTGATGCAGATGGTTCGCCCATCACGTGGCCGAGTCCTATTTGACGGAATAGACTTGCGGAAGGCAAACCAGCGTGATTCGCTCGCAGCGAGACGGCGAAGTCAGTATGTTTTTCAGGATCCGTATGCCAGTTTGGATCCACGATGGCGTATTGGACGGATCATCGCCGAGCCGATGCGTATTCACAAGGTTGGGAGTAGGAAAGAAATTCGAGAGCAGGTTGCCAGATTGATTGAACAAGTCGAGCTTCCCGATGACTCAATTGACCGATATCCTGCCGAATTTTCGGGTGGACAGAGACAACGAATTGCAATTGCGCGATCTCTGTCGGTAAATCCAGATCTATTGATCGCCGATGAACCGGTGTCGTCGCTGGATGTAACTATCCAGTTGAAAGTCGTGCGCCTTCTTAAATCGCTTCAGAAACAATATGACCTGTCTCTCATCATAATTGCGCATGACTTGCCACTCGTTTACCAGATGACAGATCGAGTGGCTGTTGTTTATCTCGGTCAAATAGTAGAACAAGGTCCGACTGAAGTCGTTCTGCGAAATCCAAAACATCCATACACAGCATCGCTAATATCCGCATCTTCAGTGGAGTCTTTTGAATCCGTCGCGGACGGTCTTCGCAATGCAGGGGAATCTGCATCTATTCTGGACCCTCCAAGTGGTTGCCGTTTCCATCCCAGGTGCCCGATTGCCACGACTGAATGCTCAGTGACCGTACCAATGCAAGTTTTCTGCAGTGATGGCACCATAGTGAGTTGCCACCATTCCGGCAAGATAGGCAGAAAATAATGGCCATGACCTTATTCGACAAGCTTTGGGAAGACCATCTCGTAGCCCAGCTTGATGACGGAAACTCTTTGATTGCGATCGATCGTATCCTGCTTCATGAACGAACCGGTGCGATTGCCTTGTATGGACTCAAGTCCAAGAACCGGTCGGTGGTCCTGCCAAAACACGTCTTCTGCACGATTGACCACATCGTAGATACGATGCCGGGTCGACCCAACAAGGCGCGGATGCCGGGTGGCGAAGTATTTATTCAGGCCCTAAGGGACAGTGCACGCTCAGCGGGCGTTACACTCTTTGATGTCGACGATCCGAATCAGGGAATAGTGCATGTCATTGCGCCCGAACTTGGAATCGCGCTGCCTGGCTTAAGTGTCATCTGTCCCGACAGTCACACGTGTACACTCGGCGCATTGGGAACACTGACTTGGGGAGTTGGGTCGACTGAGGCCGAGCACGCGCTCGCTACCGGCACACTTAGAATCAAAAAGCCGCGGACCATGAAGGTCTGTTTTGATGGTGAATTGGTGCCAGGGGTTGTTGCGAAAGACATGATGCTCCACTTGATCGCCGAATACTCGGCTTCTGGAGGCAGTGGATACGCCGTTGAGTTCTCAGGTGATGCCGTGTCCAGTCTATCTATGTCTGGTCGTATGACATTGTGCAACATGGCGGTGGAATTCGGTGCATCCACGGGATTGATCGGGGTAGATGACCGCACGATCGAATATGTCGCGAAGCGACCATTCGGAGTTCGTACGGAACTGCAAAGTGCCGCGACCAACTACTGGCTCCAACTGAGATCAGGGTCGGACGCAACATTTGATGCAACGATTCGAATCTGCGCCAGCGACATTCGCCCTATGGTGACTTGGGGCACGAGTCCTGAACACGCAATTCCACTTGGTACGTCCGTACCCGGCAAAAAGAAGCGAGATCAAGTCGATCGGGATACGTCCATTGACAAAGCCATGAATTACATGGGTGTGCAATCGGCCAAGAATATTTCCGATTTTACGATCAATGGGGCTTTCATTGGGTCATGCACAAATGGCCGCCTGGAAGACCTGCGAAAAGCGGCGGTCGTCCTGAAGGGCAAGCGGGTCGCGCCCGGCGTGAAGGCAATTTGCGTGCCCGGATCGACGCAAACCAAAATAGCGGCCGAGTCGGAAGGTCTCGACAAGGTTTTTCTAGATGCTGGTTTCGAATGGAGAGAGTCGGGCTGTGCGCTGTGCTTTTATGCAGGTGAAAAGGGTTTTGCCGAGGGGGACCGAATAGTGTCGAGCACTAATCGCAATTTCGAAGGCCGCCAGGGACCCGGCGTTAGAACGCATCTTGCCAGCCCGGAAACAGTGGCTGCATCCGCGATCGCAGGTCACATCGTCTCCTATACTTCAGGTCAGGAGGATTGATGCCGTGACGCCAATTTCTACTGTTGTTGGCACCGCCGTTTGCTTGTTACGTGACAATATCGATACGGATACGATTATTCCATCACGTGAGATCAAGGTGGTTTCGAAGACTGGACTCGGGCCATCGCTTTTCGCAGCTTGGCGATACCTCGATAGCGAGAAACGAGAGCCTAACCCGGAATTCATCTTGAATTCGCAAAAATACCATGATGCTCGAATTTTAATTGCTGGCGAGAACTTCGGGTGTGGGTCCAGCCGAGAGCATGCAGTCTGGGCACTCAAAGACTATGGCTTTGACGCTGTCATTGCTCCATCATTTGGTCGAATCTTCTACGAGAACTGCGTATACAACGGGTTGCTCCCCGTCGTGCTCGAATTACAAGCTGTACTCGGCATTGTGAAGCAGATCGAAACACCGGGGATTTCTCCGGAGGTTCGGATTGACCTGTTGCGACAGCATGTGATTGGACCTGACGGGATCGAACATGCATTCGAAATTTCAGAGGCTAACAAGGAAATGTTGTCAAGCGGCCTTGATCATATTGCAGTGACAGAAAAATATATTGATGCGATTGATGCTTTTCGGGAAAAGGACCGGGAGAAGCGGCCCTGGGCCTATCTGTAACCTGTTAACCGAGGAAACCGAGGGGCAACCCGGCTTCTGGCACCATACCAAAGAGTTCCACATCTGGCATTGCACTCTTGATAATTTCTCGAGTTTCCAGAAGAGCATTGAGGTCTATACCGGTGTCAAGCCCCATTGATTCCAACATAAAGACAAGGTCCTCTGTCACGATATTGCCAGATGCGCCCGGCGCAGCTGGACACCCGCCCAATCCGCCGAGCGATGAATCAAGAGTTCGGATTCCTTCCTCCAACCCGGCCGCAGCATTGGCCAGGCCGAGACCGCGCGTATTGTGCAGATGCAAAGACTGAAGGCCATCGTCGCCTACCTCAGATTTAACAC
>DDIP01000234.1 GCA_002338605.1 Proteobacteria bacterium UBA1847
TCCGACCGGCACGGTGGATTTGTCGACGATAATACGATAGTCGTCCATGTGCTCACCGATTGAACGGGCCACAGCCAGGACGTGCTTCAGGTCTGCCGAGCCATCCTCGTCGGGCGGAGTACCGACTGAAATGAACTGAAACAGGCCGTGATCGATGGCCTTCTTGGCATCAGTTGTGAATTCCAGGCGGCCGGCTTCAACGTTTCGCTCGATGTAAGCGTCGAGGCCTGGCTCGTAGATCGGGATATCGCCATTCTTGAGGCGGGCGATCTTGGCCTCGTCGATGTCATAGCAGACAACGTGGTTGCCCATCTCTGCCATGCAGGCACCTGTGACGAGACCCACGTAGCCGGAGCCGAAAATTGTTAATCGCATGTTTGTCTCAGTTCTGGTTAATTTTCAGGCGATTATACAGAACGAACTGAGTTCAATTCAGCTACTTGCGTAGTGTTTTGTGACCCAATCCCGGTAGCTGCCGTCCATTACGGCTCGCCACCATGCTTCGTTGTTAAGCATCCAGTCGATCGTGCTTGCGAGACCGCCAGCGAAATCGTGCTGTGGCCTGAAGCCAAGTTCATTCTGTGCCCGGCTCGGATCAATTGCATAGCGCCAGTCATGCCCCGGGCGGTCCTTGACGGAGGTAATTAATGATGCGGTCTGGCCGCCCTTCGCCGCGGGCGCATCGGGAAAACGAGTGGCGAGTTCCCCGTCATCAACAAAAGCCGTGTCGATCGCGGCACAAATCCTATTCACGATGTCGATATTCGCCCACTCTTCATTGCCACCGATGTTGTAGGTTTCGCCGACCCGACCTTTCTTGAGCACCAGATCAATTGCCCGAACGTGGTCCTCCACATATAACCAGTCTCGAATGTTTGATCCATCGCCGTAAACCGGCAGCAGCTTGCCCTCCAGCGCGTTGACAATCATCAGCGGAATCAGTTTCTCTGGGAATTGATAGGGACCGTAGTTATTGGAGCAATTGCTTGTCGTCACCTGCAGCCCGTAGGTGTGGTGATAGGCCCGAACCAGATGATCGGATGCGGCCTTGCTCGCGGAGTAAGGCGAGTTTGGCGCATACGGTGTTGACTCCGAAAATCCCGGATCTGTTGGTCCGAGCGAACCGTAAACTTCGTCGGTTGAGACGTGATGGAAGCGATGACTGGCTGGAGCATCATCGCTGTCCAACCAGGCGCTGCGAGCCGCCTGCAACAAGTTGTGAGTGCCAACAATGTTGGTATCTATGAAGTCTGCTGGCCCACTAATCGACCGGTCAACATGGGATTCGGCCGCAAAATGTACGACGGTATCGATTTGCTCTTCGCGCAAAAGCGTGGCGACCACGTCCTTCTCAACGATACTTTCTTTTACGAATCGAAACTGTTCGCAGTCCGTTAATCCTTCCAGGCTCGCCAGGTTGCCGGCATAGGTCAGAGAATCAAGAACAACAACACGATCGTCCGGATATTGCTCCACCCAGTAATGCACAAAGTTCGCACCAATGAATCCGGCACCGCCAGTTACGAGTAATCTTGCCATTTAAACATTCATTCCTTTCAGCATGCGGCTGAGGTTGATCCGCCAGGGCGTTGGTTGCAAGTCGAGAGCTGAGCATGTTGACTCGGTGTTCAATACGCTGTAGCTGGGTCGGACCGCAGCGGTTGGATAAGCATCCGTGCTTATCGGGTGAATTGGAATTGCCTTCACGAGCAGACCGAGCTCCAGCGCCTCCTCCTGAATCGCGACGGCAAACTCATGCCAGGTCGTCTCACCGGCGTCCGTCCAGTGAAAAATACCGCCAAGATCTGACTTGCGTGCGAGTGACCACACTGCCACCGCAAGGGAATTGGCCCAAGTGGGTGTGCCCCGCTGGTCTGCAACGACGCTGATCTCGTCCCGACTGCCCATCAGTGCGAGCATGGTTTTGACGAAGTTCTTACCGGTCTTGCTATAGAGCCAGGCGGTACGAAGGACTGCTGCGTTCGCAGATACCCCTTCCAAAATCGCAAGCTCGCCGTCGCGCTTGGTACGCCCATAAACGCTTAACGGATTGGTCGGCGCATCAACGTCGTAAGGCCTTGAGGCTTGCCCATCGAAAACGAAGTCCGTGGAGATATGAATCAGTCTCGCATCTACGTCGCGCGAAGCGGCCGCAATATTGCGCGGGCCAATGACGTTCACTGCAGCCGCGAGCTCTGTTTCGGTTTCGGCTAAATCGACAGCGGTGTAGGCTGCCGCATTGATGATCACATCCGGCTGCAGTTCGCGGCAAACTGTTGACACGGCGCTGGCATTCGTAATGTCGAGATCGGGAATATCCAGACTGACAAAATCCGCATCATCGGGAACCGTATCTGCCAGCGCCTGTCCGAGCTGACCGTTGCTTCCGAGAACCAGCGTTTTCATGCGAACGTTTCAGCAGACTTCTGCGGTGGCGCGGCCGCGTCTTTGCCGGAAAGTACCGGCTGCACTCCAGGAGCGAGCGGCCAGTCGATGCCAATATCAGGGTCGTCCCAGCGAA
>DDIP01000290.1 GCA_002338605.1 Proteobacteria bacterium UBA1847
CGATGAAGACAGTGGCTCGGCTTAACCACTCCGCCCAGCCATAACCCAACAGTCCCGGTACGACCACAATGAGGACGCCGATCGCCAGGACGGCCGGGCTATAGCGACGCCCAAAGCGTTCGATAAAACGTTGCGTCTGCGCTTTACTGCCCTGTGCTTCTTCGACCAGTTCGATGATGCGCGCCAGCGTATTGTCCGCGGCCGTTTTCGTCGCTCTCACCGTCAGTGCGCCTTCGCCGTTGAGCGTTGCCGCAAAGACCGTATCGCCAACGGATTTTTCAACCGGGATAGATTCGCCGGTGACGGGCGCTTGATTGACGCTGGATGCGCCCTCGAGGACTTCGCCGTCCGTCGGAATCGCTTCGCCGGGTCGCACAATGAAATGGTCGCCGACCACTAATTCATCGATCGACAGTTGTACTTCAGCGCCATCACGCATCACCCACGCTGTTTTCGGCGCCAGGTCCATCAGCGCTCGAATCGCGCCACGCGCGCGTTCCTCGGTGTAACTCTCAGCCGCCTCCGAGATGGAATACAAGAACACCAACATGGCCGCTTCGCCCCACTGTCCTAGGAGGCCGGCGACAAGCGCCGCGACACTCATCAGCAGTTCGATGCCGATTTCGCGCTCTTTGACCAGTTCTTCGAGTGCTTCGCGGCCAAAGAACCAGCCGCCGACGAACACGGCCGCGATGTAGATTGCCGTTTGCACGACGTCCGAAACGCCCAGTAATCCGCCTGCGAATCCTACGGCGAGCAGCAGGCCGGAAATAACGGAGGTCACAACCGGCGGATTACGCCAAGGCGGGGGTACCGGCGCCGATGGGTCCGTTGAGGCGCAGGCGTCGCCGGTCATACCGCTTCCGACTTAAGCTCGTCTGTCAGCACGCCCACACGACAGCGACCGCCGTCCCGATGCGCAAGCCGCTGTTCGAAGCGATCGAGGTCAGCCGAGTAAATCCCATCCGGCTCCGGGAGCCCGGCAATTAGCGTAAACAGCCTGACCAGGTGGTCCGGGTTTGATACGAGTCGGTGATAGACCCAACGACCGTCCTTTTCGGTGTCCAGCAGCCCCGTCTGGCGCAAAATCTTGAGGTGCCGCGAAAGCTTGTACTGAGGCTCAAGCAGACTGTCGACGAGCTCACACAAGCAGGCCTGTTCGTGCGTAGAGGCTAACAAACGAATGATTCGCAGGCGGGTCGGATCGCTTAGCGCCTGGAAGGTGTCTTGCATAGGTATTTCTACGAGTTGCATGGTTGCAGTATCATGCAACTATAAGCGCTTCGCAAGCCCTGTCAGTGAGAAGTCAGTCACATTGTCGGCGATAGCGGCACAGAGGCGACAACACGGTCTATCCGCACGCCCGCCTGGCTGCGTCAGGCCTGAGTTCAAGTGTTTCTGATGACGGAGAGTCTACGATGAGCGAGTTTAAGTACGGTTTTGGTAAGCAAGTCGGCGCGACATTCGACGATGCAATCGTTCAGGTCATCGATGCCCTAAAAACGGAGGGCTTTGGTGTCTTGAGCGACATCGATGTGGCCGCGACGCTAAAGAAGAAGCTGGACGAAGATATGCCGCCGTACCGTATTCTGGGTGCGTGCAATCCCCCGCTGGCGCACCGCGCCTTGCTTAACGAGGCTTCGATTGGGCTGTTACTGCCGTGCAACATCGTGGTGCGCGAGGACGAAGCCGGCGCCGTCCATGTAGAAATGATGGATCCAGCAGCAGTGCTGGATTTGGTCGGCAACCCAGATGTGGACGATCTCGCGAGCGAAGTCCGTAGCCGACTGCATCGGGTTCTTGACGCGCTGTCGTAGTCGACCTTGGGTTTTCGGAACAGCGTGTCGCGTGACGAAAATCCGTAACTGACGCTTGCTGAATCCGCGAGATCGGTCTAATCTATGATAATGCGAATGATTCTCATTATGATTGGTCTCGCGGCCTGGCCGTTGAGCGCCGCGGCACAGCAGGCATCAGTTATCGAATGGGAGCACCAAGCCCAGTCGATCGTCAGTGCGCTGGATTACATCGCCGTCGATTACCCGGAAGCGGTGCGAAACGGCGCAGTCGTCAATGCCAACGAATATGCGGAGCAGCGTGAATTCGCGGCCACCGTGCAGGCCCTATTGGCGGCTTTACCGCCACGATCACAACGAAACATTTTGATCGAAGAGGCGGCGGAGTTAGCTGAATTGATTGAGCAGCGGGCTGCCGGCGAGGTGATCAATGATCGATGCCGTCAATTGGCCGCGCGTTTGGTCGAAGTCTATGGCATCACCACTGCACCCCGGACGGTCCCGGATCTCGTGACAGCGGCGTCTTTGTTCGCCGAGCAGTGCGCCGGCTGTCACGGGCTATCGGGTCGGGGAGACGGTCGCGCGGGCGCCGCATTGGATCCATCGCCAACCAACTTTCTCGATGAGGAACGAGCACGTCAGCGCAGTCTGTACAGTCTCTATTCGACGATCAGCTTGGGCGTCCAAGATACCGGCATGACGTCGTTTTCACATCTCACTGAGGGCGAACGCTGGGCGCTCGCGTTTTACGTTGCCGGACTGCGCGACGACGCCGCGACCATCGCTGACGGAAAGCAGTTTTGGGATCGGGGAACGTTGAACGAAGCGCTGCCAACGCTGGCCAGCTTTACCCGCCAGGCGCCCGCTCAAATTGAGGCCGGTGTTGGCGAGGCCGCAGCTGTGCTGGCCTATCTTCGTCATCATCCAGAGGTTTTCAAACCGGTGAGATCGAATCCCATCGAGCGTACGAAGCGAGAATTGCAAAGCGCCCTACAAGCCTACGGCAACAACCAGCCAGAGGCGGCGTTACAATTTTCTTTGACGGCCTATTTGGAGGGCTATGAACTGATCGAGGCATCACTGGGAACCCTCGACAACGACCTCGCCATCGGCATCGAGCGCGACCTGCAAATCCTGCGTGGCCTGATTCGAGATCAAGTGTCGCTCGAGACACTCAGTGCAGCCACGACGGCTATGGAAGTACGGTTGGATGAGGCAGCGCGCTTGCTCGACGAACAGGGTTCATCACCCGTGACGTTATTTATTAGTGCGCTATTAATTCTTCTGCGCGAGGGGCTTGAAGCCATTCTCATTATCGCGGCAATGGCCTTGTACCTGCGCCGGACCGAGCAGCCCTCAAGCCTGCGCTACTTACACACAGGATGGATCGCCGCCTTGGCCGTAGGCGCGTTGACCTGGCTGAGCATTCGAACCGTTATCGATATCAGTGGCGCGCAACGCGAAGTTATCGAAGGTGCAGCCGCATTGCTCGCCGCGATTGTCCTCCTGTACGTCGGCATTTGGATGCATCGTCAGGGCCGCGTGGCGCAATGGCAATCTTTCCTCAACGAGCGTCTCGGCCGTAGCCTGTCGACTGGCGCATTGTGGGGCGTCGCCGGGCTGTCTTTCATCGCCGTGTATCGAGAGATTCTCGAAACCGCGTTGTTCTACGAAACGCTTTGGTTGCAATCTGCCAACGCACTTCCGCTGATCTCAGGTGCGGCAGTGGCAGCGCTCGGATTGCTCGCGCTTGGCTGGTTGGTGTTTCGCTTGGGCGCTAGATTGCCCCTTCGACAATTTTTCCAGGTCAACGGCGCATTAATGTTTGCACTCGCCATCGTGTTCGCCGGCAAAGGCGTGGGGGCCCTGCAGGAGGCGGGTTGGATCGCGGTGACCTTCGTCAACCTCCCCCGAGTCGACTGGTTGGGGCTCTACCCAACTGCCCAAAGCGCGGGCATTCAGTCTGTCATTTTAGTCATAGGCCTAACCTGGCTACTATCGAGCCCACGACAATCGTCTAAATCCCGAATCGCACAATCGTAGGAGCGCGATTCTGGGCAATCGCAGCTGGCTGATAAGCGCAGAAACCGACGACTCTGCCTGACGTGACGCAAAAATCATCGCCGTGAAGATTCAATGCCCACGTCGATGTCTGGTGCCGTGCCCCAGGTTGTGCCCCCCGTAGTACCTGCCATAACCCAGGCTGTTCCGATGCCCGCTGAAGTAACTTGAGCGGTGCAACCGATCGTTTCCCAGGCCGAGCGTGATACTGCTGGAGTGGCCGAAGCCATTGTTTCGATAGTCGTGAGGTGAGTAGCCAAATGCCGTGGTACGACCCGAGCCAAAATAGTACGGGTCATAGCCACCGTATGGGCTAACAACCGAGCCACGAAGACGCGCGCTGCTTGAATAATACGAGGGGTAACCGCCTCCATAAGAGCCCGACATGTATGCCGTATCGTAGCCTAGCCAAGGCCTGGGCGCCGAACCATACGTGCTGCAGGCACTTAGGGCGATACAAGAAGCTAGAATAAGTAGTCGTTTCATGACGCTTCCTACCTCGCAGTTCGCGGCGCGGGTCTGGCGGTGCCGACCCGGCGACCGTACAGTCGAGAAACGCGGTAATTATAAGATATTGGACCGTGTACACACCAAAAAGGTTCGGGGCTCGCAAGGTCAGCTGAGGTGACCGCCTTGTCCGGGGGTGTTTACTATTAATTGCCTGTCTTAGGTTGCCTTTGTTGCGTCGGGCGGAAAATTCCTCGGCGAATAGTCGAATCTCTGCCGTTAAGGAATTGCGGTTGACCCAAACGTTGCATTAATGCAGTTGCGAATCATTCGCATTCGCATTATATTTGGTTGACACTGGAGTTTACTGGACAACGTTCATCATGAAAAGCCGAAGCATTTGCCTGGCGCCGCTTGTCGCCGCACAATTTATCGTGCCTGTTCTCGCACTGGCACAGGTCGAAACTCGGCATACGGAACCTCTTGATACTGTTACGATTATTGGCAAGAAATCTGACGCCGCCGACGTTCCTGGTTCTGCACATGTAATTGATTCCGACGAGCTCGAAATCTTTGCGAACTCGGATATCTTGCGGGTGCTGCGGACGGTACCTGGCGTGTACATCCAGGAAGAAGACGGCTTCGGCCTGCGGCCGAACATCGGCATCCGGGGCTCGGGGCTGGACCGGTCTGCCCGCATTGCCCTGCTTGAGGACGGGATTCTGATCGCTCCGGCGCCTTACGCCGCGTCATCTGCTTACTACTTCCCTACGCAGCGCCGCATGAGCGCTGTCGAGGTACTCAAAGGCCCGGCCGCCGTCGCCGTTGGCCCACGTACGACCGGCGGGGCAATTAACATGATCTCGACGCCGATCCCCGATGCGATGGGGGCAAATGTCGACATTCGTGCGGGCGGCCAACACGCGCTGGACGCACACCTGAACATCGGCAATCGTGGCCAGCGATTCGCCTGGCTGCTCGAGACCGTGCAGGCACAGAGCGACGGCTTCAAGTCCATTGACGGCCCGGTCGGGGGCAACACCGGTTACGACATCAACGACTATATCGCCAAGTTCCAGATCGATTCCGACCGGACCAGCGCGCTGTATCAAAGCCTGCGGGTGAAGCTGGGTTACACTGACCAGGAATCTGACGAGACCTACCTTGGCCTGACGGACTCGGATTTCGCGCTCGACCCGAACCGCCGTTACGCCGCATCAGCGAACGACAAGTTCGTCAGCGAGCACGAGCAATATCAGCTCACCTATGTGCTAGACCCGCACACCTTTTGGCGCGGCGAAGTCACGGCGTATCGCAACGACTTCCGCCGCAATTGGTACAAGCTGCAGTCGGTGGCGGGGCAAAGCCCGGGCGACGTACTCGCTGATCCCGCGACCTTCGCTGCCGAATACGGTTTCCTCACCGGTACCACAAGTTCAGATGACGACATTCAGATTCGGGCCAACAACCGCACCTACTATTCACAGGGCCTGCAAGCAAAGATCGAGTGGGATTTCGGCGTCGGTGATGCCGAGGTGATACTGAATACCGGCATTCGGCTGCACGAGGACGAAGAAGACCGTTTTCAAAACCAGGACGGCTACCGTATGGAGAGCGGCACACTCGTGCTGACGACGGCGGGGGCGCCGGGTTCGCAGACCAATCGCGTCTCGGATGCGAATGTCACCTCGATATTTGCGGACTCGGAGATCCGAACCGGAAAATGGATCTTCACGCCCGGCCTCCGCTTCGAAGATATTGAATTGCGCCGCTTTGATTTCTCTGTTGCCGATCCGAGCCGGGCGCAGGGTCCGACGCGTGTGCGCGAGCAGTCGATTCAGGTCGCAATTCCGGGTATAGGCGCCATGTATCGGCTCAAT
>DDIP01000348.1 GCA_002338605.1 Proteobacteria bacterium UBA1847
CGTCTGCGATGCGGATCCGATCATCACGGCAGCCGCATCGGTGCGAGTCATATAGTCGAAGCGCAAGACCGCGTCGGAATAATTAATCTCGACAATGTAGTTAATACCGTTGCTTGCATCATGATGGTACTTAAAGTCAATGGTGTTGTTGTCTACGCTGGTGGCCTTGCTCAACGACCATTGGTAGTCTGTTCCACCATTCCTGTCGACGCGACTTCCGATACCGTTCCCGTATTCCTGCACCGTGCCATCGGGCAGGGTAACTTCAAACCAGAGCGCGCCTGCTGCTCCCTTCGCTTCGACCTTCGTGTAGCTTTCGATCAGTGTGCGGTACGTTGCGCCAGCGGAAAAATGCGACCCACTGGTGAGTACGAGCGGCATTCCGTCCAAACACAAACTGTCGCTGTTGCTGAGGTTGATGGAATTACTGGATGATTGATTGACGACGCAGCGACGTATTTGCGACAGCCCGGATAATCGCCAGCCATAGCCTAGTGTGTCTTCGGGCAATGACTGCTCCAATCGATCAACCCCACGACCGCTGTCGTATTCGATAGCCAAGGAAGGCTGAAGGCCGGCGATTCCCGGAATGACCTGAATCGGCATTCTGAGTATTGCATCGCCGCTCGTGTCAACGTCAAGCTCATAAGGGATACTGCCAGGGGTACTGGCAGTGCCTTCGGTCGGCGGAGTAGTAATGCCGTCATCCGGTAACACCGTTACCGTTGTGGTTTCCGAGATATTTGTTGTCGTCGTGCAGGTCCTTTCTCCGTCAACCCATACGCAAGAGGTACTGCTGTACTTGACACGGTAAAGATAATTGTTTGGCAGCTTGCCCGTGATTGAGTGGGTGCCCGAGTAATTGGATGCAACGGTGACCCAAGACCCAGTACCATTAACATTCTCTTGGAGATGGAGAAGAATTTGTGGGTTGCTATCCCAAATTACGGTGTAATCACCTGTGATATTTGGATTTGGGCTTCCCGAAACATTCGAAACCCATGCCGAATATGCAGGGCTTGCGAGGAAAAATAGTCCAACATAAACAAGCGCCGCTTGGCCAACACGACTGAACAATACTGAGCGAATGGAACTCGAAGAACCGCTTGACCGACTCATTATTCGCTCCTCGATTCGAATTTTTGCGTCGCCTCATTGAATCTCGCAGCGAGATCCTCAACCGCTGCTGACGCTTCGTTAATTTTACTCGCCGCCAATTCCTCTCTACGCCGATTAGTAGAAATATCCGATCTGACGGCGGACTTCCTAAGCGCGCTTGTTTCCGACTCAACACATGCAATGTACCTCTGATATTGGTCGAAGTACCTCAACACCGCTCGACCAGCGGCAGTCATTTCTGCTTCCGTTGCGGTTTTGCCATCGGGTATCGGAACCGGTTCTGGACTGTTGCACGCGTCGGCATGCGAGCAGACAAACACAAAGCAGATTGCGGTGAGTATTCGGGAGAATATTTGCATCGGTTTGCATCCTTCTGGCGGGACTCAATTGAAAGTTTCGATGAGTACGGCAAACTGAGGTGTCGACCACGCTTGTCATCGTCATTTCGATGTTTCGCAAACTACGGAATACAAATCGATCGGTCAAATCTGGTCGAGTACGAACTAATACCGACTTCCCAATTCTTGGGAATCCAATATTGCGCAACGGTCCCCACATACGGATGTCGGTGTCATCAAGAGAATAATGCAAGTATTTGATTACTCGTCCCGTGAATCGACTGGAATCAATCTAATTTGTCGTTGCGAAACTGCTACGTTAGGTTGATGGGTTGCCATATGGGAAACTCGTACCGATAAATGGAAATTTCCCCCGACCCAATATCGGCACGAAAGACTACATATATGGTAGGAATATTCGCCGTTGCGTGAATCGGACCGAATACGTTTGCGCAAATATGCGCCGATAATTGCCTTTGTTGGGCCGCTGGCTGGATCAAGCGGGTCCCCGAAATGTCAGTCTGAGTTTTGCAACTGACGATCTGGCGCAGGCTCACATAATTAAGAGTCGCTATCGTCACCCAAAAATTGGCACGTTCAATTTCTGAAATTCCGGCTTTCGCAATCCAAAGTCGAGTTTTCGATTGATCTCCTTATTATGTGCAAGTTTAGCTCGCGACGCCGAAAAGCTGGTTACTGATATGTTGTGACCTGTCAAAAGCTGCTCGTTTCCTATGGTTCTGGCAATGTGGACACAAGCCTTCGAGACAAGACAGTAGCAGCAAAAGACGACGGAGCATCCAGAAAACGTTCAGTAAAAATCGGCTATTTTACAGCTCGAAACCAATGACATATTGGCTCGTTCGCGAGCATTAACTGCGACCCAGATTAGCCTGATGGCGGAGACTCAATACCTAGAGTTCGAAACACCCATTCGACGAATTGCGCGATCACGCTCGACCCAGAAAAAACGTCGGATAGAACTTTGATCAGGACTGCACTACTTATCGCGAGAAGCCACGACAAGACCGGCGCACCGAAGCGGCTCCAAAAGCCGGGCATGGTCGGTCCAAGCTGCACGATGGTCATTGGTATCAAGCGCGCATGCACAAAGTTGAGCATGGACAGAATCCCGGCCACGCCGAGAAGGTAGCCCAGTCGAAGCCAGCCGCTTTGGTCGACGGGCAAGAACGCGACCGCAATGAGAAGTATCACGCCGTTGAATCCAAGCCCACGTCGTTTGTAGCTGGTCGCCAGCGCCCGCTCATGAAGTGAAACTTCGGCAGCAACGGTCGCCGCCTTGCCGACGACCCAGGATTCGATCGAGCCGTAGGTTCTGACGCTACTGCCGCTGACTGCCGCGAGCTCGAGTGTCACGCCTCGGTTTATGCTGTTTGCTTCGGCTTCTTGAACGCTGACCGTGACACTCTCGAGGGTGTCCGTAATCGACAAATCTGCCAGCAATGACGTCGCATACTCCGTCCGCTGGCTGCCGCCTTTGGGCGTGTAATTCACGACCGCGCGGCCGAGCGTGAAGTCCCGTTGCACGACTGTCACTAGGCGACGCAAATCTTCGCGTCCGAGACGAACAGCGCCTATATCGCGACTCGAGTTGTAAATTCGGGTGGGTGCTGTGGCTGATTGCTCGGGCGGGGCGCCTTTTATTTGCGACGGCATCAGGTATCGACTAAGCGTGAGCACTCCGCCTGTGCCCTGTCCAGTTGACGACCAACGGCCATAGAGCTTTCCGTCCATGCCGACCTCAAGACTACCGGTCACGACCGATGCCTCGATGGTCTCCGGAACAAACGTCGGGACCATCGTGAACTCGATTCGCTCCCCAACCGTACCTGTCACCGAATAGTTGGTTGTTCCAAGTTGGCGGTCATTGAACTTGGCTTCGCCCGTGAGTTGCGCACCGTCCTGTTCAAAGCGGACGTAGGCATTGCCAATGTTTGTACCGTACACATCGCCGATCCAGTCGCCGGCGACGTCAATCGTCTCGCCACCGCCTGCTCGGTGCT
>DDIP01000120.1 GCA_002338605.1 Proteobacteria bacterium UBA1847
TGCAGCATCAGCACAGCAACAGGCAGCGGCGAGCACCGCAATCGCTTCCGAGGCAGAACAGGTCGAGCCGCAAAATCTGTCGCGCAGCAGCACACGAAATTACGAGGTCGACCGAACAATTCGACATACGCGACCGCAGTCCGGTGCCATCCGAAAACTATCGGTCGCAGTACTCGTGGACGATTCGCCGCTGTCCGAGGACAGCGATCAGGCGACCATCAGCGATGCGAATATTGAACGTTACACAGCGCTGGTTAAAGAGGCTGTTGGGTTCAGCGAGGCACGCGGCGACACCGTTGTCGTGCTGAGTGAAGCGTTCTTGCAGGTTGACGAGGTCGCAGAAGCACCGGAGCCAGCGTTCTGGGAGAAACCGATATTTCGTGAGTCGATCAAGCAGGTGTTGGGCGCGATCGTCGCACTGGCCATCGCATTCGGCGTCGTTCGACCGATGTTGCGTGGAGTGGTCAGTGGCGGTACACCGGTTGCGGGCGAATACATTTCCGGTGGCGGCCAATACACTGGAAGCTTCGGCGCGCCGCAGCTGGCCGGCGGTGCGGGTGCCGTGCCGTTGCCCAACTACGAAGAGAAAGTGGCGGCAGCGAAGAACATCACCGGGCATGACCCGGCGCGAGTTGCCCAGGTCGTGAAAAAGTGGGTGAGCGCAGATGACTAGTTCGACCAAGGAAATGAGCGGTACTGAAAGGGCCGCACTGCTGTTGATGACGCTCGGTGAAAACGAAGCGGCCGAGGTCCTCAAGTTCATGGAAACCAATGAGGTGCAAAAACTCGGCACCGCGATGGCGACACTCAAGAGCGTCAGCAGAAATGACGCGGACCGGGTACTCGATGTATTTATCGTGGATGTAGAAGACCAGACGGCCCTCGGCGTCGACACGGAAAACTACGTCCGCAAGCTTCTCGGCAACGCATTTGGTGCTGCCAAGGCCAATGCTTTTCTCGAACGTATTGTCAGCGGCGATGATGCGAAGGGACTTGAGGCTCTGAAGTGGATGAGTTCCCGCGAAGTGATCGACATCATCCAGGATGAGCACCCGCAAATCATCGCGATCGTGCTGGCCTACCTCGACAACACGCAGGCAGCGGAAGTCATCGAGAAACTGCCGGCAGAAATGCGTTCCGATATCGTCATGCGTGTCGCACGCCTGACGGACATACAGCAAAGTGCGCTGGCAGAAATCGAAAATCTGATTGCAAACAAGTCAGCAAGCACCAGTCGTGGTGCTACTCGCAAGGTTGGTGGCGACAAGGTTGCGGCCGCCATCGTCAACGCGCTTAAGCCGGAGCGGGGCGAAGCTCTGTTGAACGAAATAAAGGAGCGCAACGCCGAGTTGTCGCAGCGTATCGAAGACATGATGTTTGTCTTCGATACCTTGCTCGAGGTTGACGATCGCGGCATTCAGGCACTGCTTCGGGAAATTTCAAACGACTTGCTGGTCGTCGCACTAAAAGGCTGCGACCCGGAAATCAGCGACAAGATCCTCGGCAACATGTCCAAGCGCGCAGCCACCTTGCTGCGCGAAGATATGGACGCGAAGGGTCCGATCAAGTTGAGCGATGTCGAAACGGCACAAAAGGAAATTCTTGACGTAGCACGCCGCCTGGCCGATGCCGGCGATATCAACCTGGGACAGGGCGGCGAGGAATATGTCTGACGAGGCAGCTGCCAAGACCCCGCAACGCTGGGATGTGCCGGCAATTGATGGCTCCGACGGCAAGGGATACCTGACAGCCGGCCGCCTGCAGGAATTGCAGAAGGACGCCTACGATGAGGCCTGGCAAAAAGGCCACGCCGACGGTCTCGCTGCTGGCGAGCAAACCGTTCTGCAACGTGCCGCCCGCTTTGATGAACTGCTGGGAGCGCTCAGCCATCCGTTTGATGAACTCGATGAGTCGGTGGAGAAACAGCTGCTGGAGCTGTCGGTTGCCTTGCTCAAGCAGCTGTTTCGACGCGAGATCAAGATCAATCCGTCGCATGTCATCGGTGTCGTTCGCGAAGCCATTCAGGCACTGCCTATCGCGAGTCGCTCGGTGCAAGTGCACCTGCATCCGGACGATGCCGCACTGGTACGCGAGATGTTACGGCCAGCGGACAATGAGCCGGCATGGACGATCGTCGAAGATCCACTGGCGAGCCGTGGCGGTTGCCGTGTGACGACAGAAAATTCACAAATTGATGCCAGTGCGGAGTCCCGCTTGCATGCGGTGATCAGTCGATGCCTGGGCGACGAGCGAGAACAATGACAGAGCCCGTCGTAATCCATGTCGGTCCGGACCCCGATCGCAATCTCGAGCGCACGCTGCGGCTGGGTCCGTATGTTGATCGTGCCTGCGATCAATCACCGGAAATGGTTGTCGAAGGCGTGTTGCGTCGCACTGTTGGACTCGCGATGGAAGCCGAGGGCTGTCATGCAGCCCTCGGTGGACGCTGCGATGTCGTTGCCTGTGATGGGCGTCGCGTTGAAACTGAAGTGGTCGGCTTCTCCGGCGAGCGGCTTTTCCTGATGCCGATCAGCGACATGCGCGGCGTCGTACCGAACGCACGAGTCATCCCCGTTGCCGAAGCACCC
>DDIP01000375.1:0-202 GCA_002338605.1 Proteobacteria bacterium UBA1847
ATCTACGCGCGGCGCGCCGCACGACCGGGGCACCGCTTTCGCTGGTCGGAAAGCGACTACCGTTAATTTGAGTCGGGTTTTCCGTTTGAACTGACCGAAGACCAGGCTCAAACGATTGACGACGTACTCAAGGATCTGGAATCCGACCAGCCAATGGACCGCGTAGTCTGCGGCGACGTTGGCTTCGGCAAGACCGAAGTGG
>DDIP01000375.1:298-3438 GCA_002338605.1 Proteobacteria bacterium UBA1847
GCTTCGGCAAGACCGAAGTGGCTTTGCGCGCAACCTTTGCCGCAGTGCATGGCGGCAAGCAGGTTGCCGTGCTCGTACCAACCACCCTCCTCGCGCAGCAACACGGCCAGACGTTTCGCGATCGCTTCGCCGACTGGCCGGTTCGCATAGAGGTGCTGTCACGTTTCCAGAGCGCCGCCGAGGTCAAGGACATCGTCAAGGGACTGCGATCCGGAAAGGTCGACGTCGTTATCGGCACCCATCGCCTATTGGCTCACACGAAAGACTTCAATGACGTCGGGCTTGTCATCATCGACGAGGAGCATCGTTTCGGAGTGCGACACAAGGAGGCCATAAAGTCGCTGCGGAGTGAGATCGACGTTTTGACCATGACGGCAACGCCGATCCCGAGAACGCTCAACATGGCGCTTGGTGGCATTCGCGAAATGTCGCTCATCACAACGCCACCAGAGGAACGACTGGCGGTAAAAACCTTCGTTTCGGAATGGAATGATGTCGTCATTCGCGAAGCGTGCCTGCGCGAAATCAAACGCGGTGGCCAGGTATTTTTTATTCACAATCGCGTTGAGGACATCGCCCGCATCGAGAAGCAGTTGCAGAAGCTGGTGCCCGAGGCGTCCATCCGAATCGGGCACGGCCAGATGCGGGAACGTGACCTTGAGCAGGTCATGCTCGACTTCTATCATCGGCGCTTCAACATACTGCTGTGCACCACGATCGTTGAAAGTGGCATCGACGTGCCCACGGCGAACACGATAATCATCAACCGGGCCGACCGCTTCGGGCTTGCACAACTGCACCAGCTCCGCGGTCGCGTTGGACGCTCGCATCATCGTGCCTATGCCTATCTTCTCGCGCCGCCGAAGGCAGCAATGACAGCGGACGCTATCAAGCGCCTTGAGGCCATCGATTCGCTGGAAGACCTGGGAGCCGGGTTCACACTGGCGACACACGATCTTGAAATTCGGGGTGCGGGTGAGCTACTCGGCGATACGCAAAGTGGACAAATTCAGGAAATCGGCTTCTCGCTGTATACGGAACTACTGGGCAGAGCCGTTGATTCGCTGCGCGCCGGCAAGGAAGCTGACCTCGAGGCACCGCTCAATACCGGCGTCGATATAAACCTGCATGTTGCCGCTCTGCTTCCGGAAGACTATGTACCGGATGTGCATTTGCGACTGATGCTTTACAAGCGTATTTCAGCGGCGAAGAGCAGCGAAGAGTTGCGCGAGCTTCAGGTCGAGCTCGTCGATCGATTCGGCCTGCTACCTGACGCCGGACGAAACCTGATGCGCATCGCCGCCATGCGACGGACGGCCGCGAAACTGGGGATCGAGAAGATCGATGCAGCGGATCGCGGCGGCTACCTCGTTTTTGCGGCGGAAAGCCATATTGACCCTGTCGCACTCGTACAATTAGTGCAAAATGACAGTCGTCACTATCGCCTGCAGGGCTCACACCGACTGCAAATCAGCGATGACCTTTCGGACCTTGAGAAACGTTTTCGTACGGTGGAGAAACTGATGCAACACTTAAGGGTTCAGGACAACAAAGAGGAAAAGAGACTGCATGCTTAGACGCACTTTGTTACTGCTGCCGCTGGCGCTCGGAGTCGCCGAGGCCCAGGAGCCGTTCGCCGAAGAGCCGGTTGATGCGCGCCGCTATACCGTCGAGATGATCGTTTTTTCGTATGCGGAAGGCATTTCAGCGGGAACGGAAATTTTTGTCCCCGACAAGCCACCCGCCGCGGAGATCGGGGAGTCCGGCGAGTTTGACACGGTTTCGTCCACCGCATTGCAGTCGCAGCCAGAGGTCATTGCCGAGCCGATTGTCGAAGAAGCATTGGGTGAATCGCTCGATGAACTTGGCGAAACTCCGGTACCCTACGATATTGTTATGCTGGCCAATGAAGACTTCACCTTGCTCGACGTTTATGAGCATCTCGAACGACTGAGCGCGTATGAGCCGTTGCTGCATTTCGGGTGGACGCAGTCCACTTATGCCGACCAGGAAACCGAACCGCGACCACTCAGTGCCTTCGTGACGCCCCCCGATGGCCTCGACGGTGACCTGAATTTATACCTCAGCCGCTACCTGCACCTTGCAGTCAATTTGCAGATGGACGCGCCGGCAACGAATGTCACTTTCAATCCAATTAGCAATAAGCCGGAGCTGAGTTACCCGGTCCGCTATCGGATAAACGAGGATCGTATTTTTCGCAACGGCGAACTGCGTTATTTCGACCATCCCAGGTTTGGCGTACTGGCCAAGATCACGCGCGTCGAGGAAGCCGAAGACGATACCTCAGCCGACACGGAGCTACTCGGCTATTGAGTCGAGTAACTCCTTGAGAAATTGCCTTGAGTCGCGTTTCTCCGCGCTGACGTTGGCAACGGACACGTCGTAGGAGACCGTTACGAATTTCGATGAATCAGACCGCGGGTGATGCAAGCCCAGCTCGCGCACCGCTGTCGAGATTTTGGATGCAAACTCACGTATACCATCCTCATCCGACGCGTGGGACAGGACAATAAACCGCTCGCCGTCAGGACGCGCGACAACATCGCTGGCCCGTCTCAGGCAACGACGAATCGCCTGACCAACACGGCGCAGGCAGGAATCCGTCGCATGCCGGCCAAAGACTTCAAGATAGGCTGAAAAATCGTTGAGGACGAAAGTCACCAGCGACAGCTTGCCCTTCTCGCGCTGCGCGACAGCCCAGTCGTGTTCGAAAACATCCGCAAATGCGCGCGCATTCAACAAGCCTGTCACCGGATCATCTCGTGACAGGTCGCGGATGCGCCGCTTCGCCTTGAGCAGGGCATGGTGCATTTCCGCCCCTTCGGCCGTTCCGGCTCCCGTACCGGAGCGCCAGTAGACCGCGTAGTACGATGCGTCGCCCTGTGCGTCCAGTCGCAGGGGCCGCAATGCCAACAGGAACTCGCGGCCATTCGATTCGATTGGCAAGCTGGCCTCTTCCTGCGAACGAACCGTTTCGCTGACTTCAAGGGCCAGCTCCCGGCCCGCAATGGACTCAACTTCATCGGCAAACGGCTTGCCCATAACGTCGTCATTGCTGATCGTCCTGAATGCCGGGTTCGCCAGCGCGACCGGCCAATCGGGTTGGTCGATGCGCACAA
>DDIP01000027.1:0-142 GCA_002338605.1 Proteobacteria bacterium UBA1847
CCTGCCACAGGAACCGGAGCTCGATCCGGCCAAGGACGTGCGCGGCAATGTCGAAGAAGGCCTGGGCGAAACCATTGAGCTGCTGAACCGCTTCAATGAGATCAGCAACCGCTTTGCCGAACCGATGGACGACGACGAGATG
>DDIP01000027.1:239-420 GCA_002338605.1 Proteobacteria bacterium UBA1847
CGATGGACGACGACGAGATGAATGCCCTGCTCGAGGAGCAGGGCAAGCTGCAGGACGCCATCGACGCGGCTGGCGGATGGGAAGTCGATCGCAAGCTCGAAGTTGCCGCGGACGCGTTGCGCCTGCCGCCCTGGGATGCGGATGTGACGAAACTCTCCGGCGGCGAACGCCGTCGTGTCGC
>DDIP01000027.1:579-1535 GCA_002338605.1 Proteobacteria bacterium UBA1847
GACGAACCCACCAACCACCTCGACGCACAATCCGTCGCCTGGCTGGAACGCTTTCTCGACGAATACCCGAGCACCGTGATCGCGGTCACCCACGACCGCTACTTTCTCGACAACGTTGCTGGCTGGATACTGGAGCTCGACCGCGGCCACGGCATTCCGTGGGAAGGCAACTACTCATCGTGGCTGGAGCAAAAAGCGGATCGCCTGAAAAACGAAGAGGCATCCGAAAAGGCCCGCCAGAAGGCGATGGCGTCTGAACTTGAATGGGTGCGCAGCAACCCGAAAGGTCGACAGGCAAAGTCAAAGGCACGTTTGCGGCAGTTCGATGAGATCTCTTCGGCGCAGTATCAAAAACGCAACGAAACGAATGAAATTTACATCCCGCCGGGACCACGCCTGGGCGATGTCGTTCTCGAAGTGAATGACCTGAAGAAGGGCTTCGGCGATAAACTGCTGATCGATGGCCTGAGTTTTCAGTTGCCGCCCGGCGGCATTGTCGGTGTCATCGGTCCCAACGGTGCCGGTAAGACGACGATGTTCCGCATGATCACCGGCGCCGAAAAACCCGACAGTGGCACTCTGCGCCTCGGCGACACGGTACAGCTCGCCAGCGTCGATCAGTCGCGTGACAGCCTGAACGACGACAAGACGGTCTGGGAGGAGATCTCAGATGGCCTGGACCTGATCCAGGTTGGCAATTACGAAACCTCATCGCGCGCTTATGTCGGACGCTTTAACTTCCGCGGGCAGGACCAGCAGAAGAAAATCGGCCTGTTGTCGGGCGGTGAACGCAACCGCGTGCACCTGGCCAAGATGCTGCGGGCCGGCGGCAACCTGTTACTTCTCGATGAACCGACCAACGACCTCGACGTTGAAACGCTGCGCGCACTGGAAGAAGCCTTGCTGGAGTTTCCCGGTTCAGCCATCGTGATTTCACATGATCGCTGGTTCCTCGA
>DDIP01000027.1:1636-1971 GCA_002338605.1 Proteobacteria bacterium UBA1847
ATCGCTGGTTCCTCGATCGCATTGCGACACATATCCTGGCGTTCGAAGGCAACAGCGAAGTCGTCTGGTTCGCCGGGAATTACGCGGACTATGAAGCAGATCGCAAGCGGCGCCTAGGCGCCGATGCAGCAAACCCGCACCGAATCAAGTATAAGAGACTGGACGCCTGAACCTCCCGGAGAACGAACGATGAATCTGCTGCTGACAGCCAGTACTGTCTTCACGATCATCGCCTTATATTTCGTCTTTTCAATGTTTCGGCATGCGCGTCGACGGCGCCCTGTGCGCGCGACGCGCTCGCTTGCTGGCGGCGTCGTATCCGGTGCAATCGGCAG
>DDIP01000027.1:2102-2527 GCA_002338605.1 Proteobacteria bacterium UBA1847
TGCTGGCATTCAGCTATTACGGCTACAGCCGCCTGGTTGATGAAACGCTGGTCAGCCGCATCGAGTTCTCGCAAACCGCGCCAGGCGAGTACATTGCACGCGTTATGGTCGACGGTCGGGCGGATCGGCTGCTGACACTGCGCGGTGACGAATGGCAGATGGATGCCCGTGTCATCAACTGGAAACCGCCGGCGACGATGCTGGGTCTCGACCCGATTTACCAGCTGGATCGACTGAGCGGCCGATACTCCGATATTGGCGACGAGATGACCCAGGAACGAACGGTGCACGCGCTATCGGATGAGCTGCCGCTGGACGTCTGGTACGTTGCGCGAAAATTTCCGATTTTGATGCCGGGCGTCGATGCCTACTACGGCTCGGCGACCTACTTGCCGATGGCCGACGGTGCCCGATTCGAGGTCAAG
>DDIP01000434.1 GCA_002338605.1 Proteobacteria bacterium UBA1847
CCGCTCCCCGCCGAATCGGCAAGTATGCGGCGCTCCGAAATATTGTAGACAAACAGTTCCGCAGAAATCTGATTGCCGCTTTCCGTGATTCTGGCCTGATCCGAAAATTCGATGGTGCCGTTCTTCACGTCATACTTGAGGCGGCCGGCTTCGGCGTAGGTCGCATCCGACGCATCAAGCCGCTTGAGTTCGAATGACGCCGGGTTGCCCTTAACTGTCGCCAGGCTCAACACATTGCCTTCAAAGTGAAGAATCGCGGAATCGCATTTGATGTATCCGTTATTGACCGTGATCAGCACGTTGCCATTGAACTGCCAGATTCGATTTTTTTGCTCACGGTTGTCGGCGCGCCCCTCATCAGCCTCGATCGAGGTGCCGCCTTGGGAAAATCGCAAGCCCGTGTACACGATTGAGCCGGTTTCGCCATCGTAGTCGGCAGTTTCGGCGTTGATGTCCCAGGGTAGCCGACTCAGGTTAAGGTCAAGTTCCTGTCCGATGCCGGGCACGGGCAACGTCAATGCGAGGACAGCGAAGAGGTAAACAGCGGACAGAGTTCGTATGTTCATTTCAGGGCGCGATCTTACCGCGAACATTGGCCTTGAGTTGGATTCTGTCATCTTCCAGCGATGCTAGCATGCCCGTCGCCGTTACGCTGCGGGACCCAAACCGAATTTGCACTCGCCTGTCCGTCTCGGCGATATAGCGTTCCGGATTCAGCTCCAGGTACTGTGTTCGGATTTCGGTGTCGCCATCACCATCACCTGAGGCGTCGCTGTTGGTAATCTTGACATGACCGCGCAATGTAATCATAGGGTTGTCGGAGCTGAGGCTGGCATTGTCGGCATTCACGATCCACGGCACGTCGCTTGCCGGCGAATACCGAATTTGGACGTTGGAGAACTCAATCCGCTTGTCTTCCTGTTGCTCCGCTCGCTCTGCTTCGATTTCATAAAGCAGGCTGCCGTCCTTGCCCGTCCCCAGGATACGAGCGTTCTTCAGGTAGTAGCCGTGGTACATCGGGTCCGTCGGGAATGCGTCAACGTCCGATGAGACGTTCGAGCGTGCCAGGTACCAGCTGCCGATGGCAGCCAGTGAAAGGATAATTATGATCGTTGGTGCCCTAGAGCTCATTAACTGTGCTGACCCTTCGCACCCAGCACAAGTTCACAAACCTCGCGAACTGCGCCGAAACCACCACTGGCGACGGTCGTGTGTGCACAGTATTCACGTACGGCCGGTACGGCGTTGGCGACAGCTATCGGGCAGCCAACATGACGCAGCAAGGGCAGGTCGGGGACATCGTCGCCGACATAGGCGCAATCTTCCCTGGGGATGCCGAGTTCGGCGATGATCTCGCCCAGGGCCGCGACCTTGTCAGCACAGCCCTGTACGACATGGTGAACCTTGAGTTCCGCCATACGCCGAGCGACTGCACCGGACGAGCGCCCGCTGATCACCGCGACGACAACGCCTGACTTGATTAGCTGGCGAATACCGAAGCCGTCCTGTGTATGAAAGGCTTTCGACTCGATGCCATCATCCGACAGGTAGAACCGCCCATCGGTAAAAACACCATCGATATCGAACGCAACCAGGCGAACCCTGCCGAGTGCTGTCGGGTTCATCGCAGACCCTCGCGGAACAGGTCATGAATATTCAGCGCGCCGACTAACTTGTTGTTATCGTCCGCCACCAGCAATGACGTAATCTTGTTTTCTTCAAGGATGTGCATCGCTTCTGCCGCCAAAACATCTGCCGTTGTCGTCTTGCAGTTGCTGTGCATCACGTCACCAATGATCGTTGAATGGATGTCGGCGCCGGCATCCAGGGTGCGACGCAAATCGCCGTCGGTGTAAATCCCCTTGATGGTCTGGGTTTCATCGACGATCGCCGTCATGCCGAGCCCCTTGTCAGTCATTTCCATCAAGCCATCGCGCAAGGTCACGCTGGCCAATACCGAGGGAATACGGTCGCCCGTCCGCATTACATCGGATACGCGCAACAAGAGCCGCTTGCCCAGGCTGCCGCTCGGGTGAGATCGTGCGAAATCATCGGCGGTAAATCCTCGACTCTTGAGCAATGCGACCGCGAGTGCATCGCCCATGGCGAGCATTGCTGTGGTGCTGGCCGTTGGCGCAAGATTCAAGGGACAGGCCTCCTCGGCAACGCTGATATCCAGATGCACATCCGCTGCTTTTGCCATTGTCGATGCCGGGTTGCCCGTAATTGCCAGCAGCCTGGCACCGATGCGCTTTACGACGGGCAGGATCGTAACGACTTCCGTTGTCTCACCGGAGTAGGAGACGGCCAAAAGCAAGTCCTGGCTCGTGATCATGCCGAGGTCACCGTGACTGGCTTCGGCGGGGTGCATGAAAAATGCAGGCGTCCCGGTCGATGCGAGCGTTGCCGCAATCTTGTTGCTGACGTGACCGGATTTGCCCATGCCGCTAACAACCACCCGTCCCGGCGTTGCCAGGCACAGTTCACAGGCAGCGATAAAGTCGTCGCCGAGTCGCGCACGCAGGGCGTCAACAGCTCGTGCTTCGATCGCCAGTACTTCACTGGCCAGCTCAATGAGTTCGTCGTTCTTCAGCTTGTCAGGCAAGGATAGCCCTCGGAATGGAATCTGACCCTATTCTATATGTTTTGCGCCACGACATAGCCGCTGTATGAGACGTAGGCAATCATCAGGGCGACACCTTCAAGGCGCGACAATTGTGCCTTGCCGTCGTAGTCGTAGGTCATGGCGAACAACACCAGCGTGAATGCGACCATGACAAAGATATGCAGGGAAAGAACACTGGGCGCGAGTGCAGCCGGCTGTATCGCCGCGGCGATACCGATGACGGCCAATAGATTGAAAATATTTGAGCCGACGATGTTGCCTATCGCAAGACCGTATTCGCCTTTCAGGGCACTGACGAGTGAAACGGCGAGCTCGGGTACGCTGGTACCGAAGGCGACCAGCGTGATGCCAATCACAATTTCACTGACGCCAAGTTTCTTCGCGATGCCGATCGAGCCGTCGACCAGCCACTCGGCACCAATCAGCAGGGCAACCAGCCCGACCGCGAGCCAGATCAGCGCTGCCTTCATGCTGACATTGTCCGGAATTTCGGCCTCGAAGTCCGTTTTCAGCGTGTCGTTGTCGGAGGACCGAATACCCAGGCGAGCCAGCCAGATCATGACGATGACGAGACCGGTCAGCATGACCAGCCCATCAACACGGCTCAGATAAGAATCGAGGAACAGGGAAACCGTGAGCAACGTGACGGCCAGCAGCGCCGGCATCTCGCGCCTCAAGGTTGCCGACTCAAGTGGAATAGGGCGTATCGTGGCGGTTAGTCCCAGCACAAGACCAATGTTGACAATATTCGACCCAATCGCGTTGCCGAATGCGAGCGTCGGCTCGCCTTGCAGCGCGGCCACTATCGACACCAGGATTTCCGGAGCCGACGTCGCAAAGGCGACGACGGTGAGGCCAATCAGCAGCGGCGCGACCCCAAAATTGCGTGCCGTCGAGGCTGCCCCGTGCACGAAACGATCGGCACCCCAGATCAGGAGCGAGAGCCCTGCAATGACGGAAATGATATTTGAAACGAAGCTTTCGCCGAACATGGATACCGTATCTATTATTTTGCCGCGGGTGACAAGAGGGTTCTGGAATCCGGCCAGCCTATGCGGGCCGCATATAATACACAATGATTATCAGCCATTGGGAAGCAGTATCATTTGCTTTACACTCTCTGCCTCATTACGTGCTCGCCCGAATAAAAGGCCAGCAGAACCAGGTGACGTGAATTTATGGATGTTGGGGAAATAAAGCCACTGATTGAGGCTGGCTTCGACAATGCGATTGTCAGGGTGGCCAGTGACGACAACACGCACTTTTCTGCGCTCGTGGTGGCGACGGAGTTTGACGGCAAACGCCAGCTTGCACGGCATCAGCTGGTATACAACACGCTCGGCGCACTTGTCGGCAATGAGATTCATGCACTCTCGATTACAGCGCTGACGCCGGACGAGTGGCACCAGCGAGGGAACAGTTCCGACTAGCGCGGTTCGTCCGGTCTCTCGACCGCAGTGACGGTTGTCTCGAATCGCTGGCCGTCGCGCAAGCCCGTTACCGCGACCGTATCGCCGGGCCGAGTACTTGCCGAGATCAGCAGGGCCTGGCGCTGCGAAAAAACCGGCTGCCCGTTCATTTCCAGGATAATGTCGCCAACCCGGAGCCCGGCCGCCTCCGCCGGGCCGTCGACGTAGACATCAGTGAGCAGGATGCCGTTGCCGCTCTCGATACCCATTGCGGCGCGCTCAGAGTTTGTCAAGTCGTCCGGCAATAGCCCCATGTAGCCGCGTACCACCCGGCCATTGCGCTTGATCTGGTCAACCACGCCACGGACAAGATCGACGGGAATTGCGAAACCGATGCCTTCAGTGCCCGGATCCTGCGCCAGCACCGCGGTGTTGATGCCAACCAGCTCGCCCTGGCTATTGATCAGCGCGCCACCGGAATTGCCGGCGTTGATGGCCGCGTCTGTCTGAATGAAGTTCTCAAAGGTCACCAGGTTGAGCAATCCGCGGCCGGTGGCGCTGACGATGCCCTGGGTTACCGAGGTCGTCAGCCCATACGGGTTGCCAATGGCCAGTACGACGTCGCCAATCCGCAAATTGTCGGAACGGCCGATCGAAATTGCCGGCAGTGTGCCAAGGTCGACCTTCAGGAGCGCGAGATCGGTTTCGGCATCGACACCCACGGTGACCGGTTCCGTGATTCGGCCGTCGCCGAGCTGCACCCGTATTTCGGCGGCGGTGGCAACGACATGGTAATTGGTCACCAGGTAGCCCTCCGGATCGATGATGACCGCGGATGCGAAACTCGTCTCAACCCGGAATCTCGCCCGGGAGCCCTCGGAATTCTCGTCCTGGACCAGGCGCTTGGTGTAGATGTTGGCGACGGAAGGGGAGCTCAGATCGACTGCATCGGCATAGCTCGCAGGGGGTTTTTCCGCAGAAACGCCGGGCATCAGATCGGGACGTACGAGCACGACGACAAAGGCGACCGCCAGGCCAACGACGATCGACTGCAACAAGAATAAGAGCGCTGACTTCAGATTGGTCACGCGATGTCCTTGTATTCCTCTGCTGGCTCTTGATAGCGGCTAGCCAATTTCGATACGCCCCGTGTATAATGCGCCGTGGTTCCGCATCGAGCCCCGGGGCAATCGTCATCCTGACGCCAAACCGAGTCTGCTGCAAATCTACCAGTATCAATATTAAGCAACAAAGCGCTGTAAATCAGGCCGTCGAAAGAACGGCGTATGGGAGTGCCCGATGAACGAAGACGACCTTGATCGAAATAGGCGTCATTTTCTTACGATTGCGACAGCTGTCACTGGCCTGGCCGGTGCCGGTCTCGCCGCAATTCCGTTTCTTTCCTCGCTGAAGCCCAGTGCACGGGCGCAAGCCCTCGGCGCGCCGGTGGAAGTACCAATAGGCTCATTGCAGCCTGGCGAGATGGTCCGAGTGCTATGGCGCGGCAAACTGGTGTTCGTATTGCGTCGCACCCAGAACATGCTCGCGCTGCTGCAGGATCATGACGACAACCTGCGGGACCCGAACTCGGACGTGGTCGAGCAGCAGCCGGCGTATGCGGCCAATCCCACGCGCTCGGTCAAACCGGAGTACCTGGTCGTCGAGGGCTCCTGCACGCACCTGGGTTGTGCACCGCTTGAGGATTTTCCCGTGCGACCGGCCGAAGGCTGGGACGGCGGATTCTTCTGCCCGTGCCACGGCTCGAAATTTGACCTTGCGGGGCGGGTTTACAAGGGTGTACCGGCGCCGACCAACTTGCGGGTTCCTCCGTACCGCTTTGTCAGGGATGACCTGATTTTGATAGGTCAGGACACAGGAGCAGCGTAATGTCGAGAATCGAAGCAGAAGTGGGCAAACCGCAAGGCGGTTTCATGAAATGGATCGACGATCGCTTTCCGTTTACGGAGACGATGAAGCTCCACGCCACCGAGTACTACGCCTCGAAGAATTTCAATTTCTGGTACTTCTTCGGCGTGCTGGCAACGGTGGTACTGGTAATCCAGCTGGTCACCGGTATTTTTCTGACGATGAACTACAAGCCGTCCGCGGCCGAGGCGTTTGCGTCGGTTGAATACATCATGCGCGATGTCGAGTGGGGCTGGCTGATTCGTTACATGCACTCAACCGGCGCGTCGTTCTTCTTTATCGTCGTCTATTTGCATATGTTCCGTGCCATGCTCTATGGCTCCTACAAGAAGCCGCGTGAGCTCATCTGGATTATCGGCATGCTGAT